>NZ_JBFAMX010001040.1:0-2193 GCF_040659615.1 Nonomuraea sp. NPDC049784 | reverse complement strand
AGCGCGCCGGTGGCGTGGCGGACCTGGTCGGCGACGAGCTGGCGGTCGGGCCCGGCGCCGTCCAGGAACTCCTCGGCTCTTCTGCGCTCCTCCGCCTCGGCCTGCTCCCTGGCCTGGTGGATCAGGGTGAGGATGGTCTCGGCGAGCCGTGCCGACTCCATGCGCATGGCGCGCGGGTCGAGACGCAGGTCTGTGACGCCCGACGCGCAGCTGTACTCGACGCTCACCCAGCCGTCCCGCGACTCGGCACGGGCCGTGGCGGCCCTGTCGGGCAGGTGGCTCAGCTTGCTGAAGAAGCAGTCGGCGTCGGCCGCGAGCCGCTCGGGGTCCAGGCCGAGCTCCCGTTCGAAGTCCATCGTCACTCCCAGGGGAACGTGTAGGAGCCGTCGGCCGCCTGCTCCGGCACGTACCGGCCGGTCAGCGTCTGATTGGCCGTCGTGAGGTCGTTGACCGCCTTGGCGCCCGCCAGCTGGGGCAGGCCGGGCGGCAGCGGCGAGCCGGACCAGCGCCCTCTCACTGGAAATCGGCCGCTGAGGCCGTGCGCGGTCAGGTCGCGTTCGACCCGGTTGGCCGTGCCCCAGATGAGCATGGGGCCCTGGGCGAAAGTGGCCGCGGCCAGGTCGTTCAGTCCGCTGTAGTCGCCACGGGCGGCCTCGATGCCCACGTCCACGGCCACGGCGGCGCTCAGCGCGGCGGCGCAGCCGTGCAGCAACGCGTCCAGCAGAGACTCCACCGCGCGGTAGCCCTCGAAGAGCTTGATCAGGCACTGCGTGGCCAGGATCCTGGCGCCTGCCAGGCTGAGCGGCGTGACGGCCGCGACCAGCACCCACGCCGCCACCGCGGCCATGGCCATCGCGATCAGGAACTGGAAGAGGATCATCGCTGTCAGCGCCGCCCCCGCCGTGTACAGGGTGAGAGCGGTGACCACCGCACGGAGCTCGACGCCGCGCAGGTCGGCCAGGTGGGCGTCCATGCGGCGCTGGAAGACCCGGCCGTCCTCGCTGCGCCAGCTCGTCTCGGCTACCTCGGCGACCAGGGCCTCGACGGCGAGCCGGGCGCCGGTGACGTCGTCGTGCACCTTGATCCAGGTTTGGGCTCCGTCGAAGAACTTCTGCGGGTCGTACTGGTGGATGTACATCTTCCCGACGAACGGCCACCCGGCTGGCACGCCCAGCGCCGACAGCGTCAGCGCCGCACCCGTGCCCACCTCCAGGCCCCGCCGGGCCAGCTGGGCGAGGTTCACATCAGCCTCAGGGAACTGGCGGATTCGGCCGCCTGCCAGGTTCCCAGAGAGGCGGTCATGCCGTCCTGGATGCGTACCGTGTCATCGGCCCGGTGGCGTAGCTCCGCGATCGTGAACGCCTCGACCTCGTTGTACGCCAGCGCGAGTGAGTACGTGAACGATGTGAAGGCGCGCTCCGCCACCGTGAGCGAGGTCAGGCGCGGCAGCGCGTTCTCGAGCGGCTTGGCCGCCTCGGGCAGGCGGGACCTGATCTCCCGCAGTCGGGCCCGCTCGATCTCGACCTCGTGCGGGCTCGTCGGCTCTGTCCATGGGCTGGGGCTGGTTGGCATGTGTCGCTTTCGCTGGGTCTTGTGGTCTTCTCAGCGTGTCCCGTGAGAGAACGGGGCGGGGAGGTTCTGACGCAACATGTACGCGAATCTGGCGCACCATCTCGCGATCTTGACGCTCGGGACGCAGGCGTACCGGGAGGCCTCGTGCCGGTCATCGGGGGATGGGGAGCGGCACGCCGCGGGCCGCTGTGCTTGGCCCGCACTGCACGTGTTCGGGGAGACAGGATGTGTCGACGCCTTTCACTGTGCGCGGTGCCGAATACCGCCACAGGCGACCTTGACGGCTCCCTGGTGCCTTTCGCGTATGAAGTGGATAAATGCCAGTAGAGATTCCCCGTGATCAGCTGAAGGACATGGCGTGCCGTCAATGTCGCGTCAGTATTTCCGCGGCCGGCGTTCGAATTGCGTAGCGATCGAGGATTGTGGCCGGCAACGGCTCTAGCGTCTGCCGTGTACGACTCTTCGCTGGAAGGAAGCAGATGTCAGAGCCCCGATTGTGCGTGCCCGTCACGGTGGGCACGTGCGCTTCGACCCTCCGGTTGTTCCGCACGGCCTCGGGCAGGCGGACGGCGGTCGCGTTCTCCTCGCCGCTCAAGCTGGCCAAGGTGCTCGGAGCCGACC
>NZ_JBFAMX010001039.1:0-2197 GCF_040659615.1 Nonomuraea sp. NPDC049784 | reverse complement strand
GGTTGTTCGCCGACACCGCCGCCGGGCTGGCCGTCGTGGACCTGGCAAGCGGCACGGTCCGCGCCACCTACCCCGGCACGGTCGCCGAACACCGCTGGGCCAGGCTCTACCAGCTCCACGACGGCCACCTGCGCACCTACCAGGCCGGCAACGGCACCCTCATCGACGACCTGCGAATCACCGGCACGAAAACCCGGCAGATCAAGGCCGTCTCCAACGACGTGGCCGCGCTCGGCCCAGCGCCGGGCCCGCGGTCCCGTACCACGATCATCCTGGCCACCGGCGGACGGCAGCGCACCCTCGACCTCGACGGGAACATCGAGCCGGAGGCGTTCTCCACCGACGGCAATGCGATGTACATCCTGGACCGCCTGCCCCCGCAGGCCCCCGACCGCTACCGCGTGCGCGTGTACGACCTGGACAGCGGCACGATGGGCGCCCTGCTGACGCGCGACAAGCGGCAGATCCCGCCCGGACAGGAGGAGGAGATGCACGGCCAGGGCCGCCAGGCCGTCCTCGACCCCGTCCAGAACATCCTCTACACGCTCTACACCCACCAGGACGCCCACCTGCACACCCGGGACCTGGCCGCGGGCAAGGACCTCAGCCCGGGGGTGCACGCCTTCGTGCACGTCCTCCACCTCGACCAGCGCTGGGCGTACTGCCTGGACCTGCCTGCCCCGTTCGGGCTCGGCCCGCCCGAGGCGCACGCGCTGGCGGTGGAGGACGCGCGGCTGTACGTGTTCGACGCCTCCACCGGGCGCGTGATCTTAGCCTCCACCCGCGACCTGACCATCACCCGGACGGGGCTGCTGGGCAGGCTCGTCAGCCCGGGCCCGGCCTCGCCGCCGGCCCGGGACTCCGACGCCGGTGCCTGGCAGGCCGGCGGCTCGGGTGAGGCGTTCGCGGTGGCGGGCGGCGGGCGGCTGTTCATGGCGGCGGGCAGGCGGCTGCTGGTGTCCGACGGTGCCACCCTCGCGCCGCAGGCCGCCTGGGACCTGCCGGGGCAGGCCCGCGGGCTGGCGTACCTGGAAGGAGAACTGCTGGCCGGAGCGGGTGAGCAGGTGCTGCGCCTCGAGCCGCGTACGGGCGCTCGGCTGGGCACCATAACGCTCCCAGGCCTGCGCACGCTCCGCCACGCCGAACGCACCGCCGGATGACCTCCCACCGGGCCCGAGTAGGGCGGCTAACTCGTGTATGCCGCCTCGCGCCCGGCGCGGTGGCGGGCGACCGCGGCGGCGAACGCCGAGATCACCGGGTGCGGGCGCCGCCCGTCCCCCCACAACTCCGGCTGGAACATCGTGGCCAGGAAGAACGGATGACCGGGCAGCTCGGCCGCGCGCACCGCGCCGTCGTCGGCATGCCCGCAGAACACCAGCCCGTGCTGGGCCAGCGTCTGCTTGTAGGACTCGTTCAGCCCGTAGGAGCAGATGTAGGACTCCATCGTGGTGGACTGCCCCATGATCTGCTCCATCAGCGAGCCGGGTGAGATCCGCACCCGCCCCTCGTGCCCGGCCAGCGAACACGCCAGCGGCGTGAGCAGGAACTCACGCGCGCCCGGCTCGTTCTCGGCGTGCGCCACGTCCAGCCCGCACACGTGCCGCGCGTACTCCAGCAGCATGTGCTGGAACCCACCGCACGTGCCCAGGAACGGAATCCGCTGCTCGCGGGCGATGCGCGCCGCCTCCACGGCGCCCGCCTCGTCACGGTACGGGCTGCCGGGCACCACCCAGATGCCGTCGAAGCGCTCCAGACCGGACACGTCGGTGGTGGAGATCCAGTACGGGTCCAGCGCGATGTCGTCCCGCTCCCGCAGCGCCTCGACCACCAGCGGAATCCGGACGTGCGAGCGAACACTGGGAGAACGATCTCCCACAAGGGCGATTCTCATGCGCCTATCGTGGCCACCGACCCTGGTTAAGCGCCAACGATGATATCTGCACCTGCTATAAGCAACTCTGATGGACCCTCATCTGCTGACCACGTTCGTGACCGTCGCCCGGCACGGCTCGTTCTCCGCGGCCGCCGCCGAACTCGGCTACACCCAGTCGGCGATCTCCCAGCAGATCGCCGCGCTGGAGGCCGACCTCGGCCTGCCGCTGCTGAGCCGTCGCCCGGTCGAGCCCACCGAGGCCGGGCGACGGTTGCTGGAGCACGCCGGGCCGCTGCTGCTGCGGCTGCGCGCGGCCCGCGCCGA
>NZ_JBFAMX010001038.1:0-2204 GCF_040659615.1 Nonomuraea sp. NPDC049784 | reverse complement strand
CGGTGCGCGGCCCCGCCCCTTTCCGCGCCGACGCGGGGCCGGTGGTGGGCCCGCTGAGCCGGAAGCGCCACGTCTACCACCCGGCGCCTGCCGGCTCGGCGCGGTCGATCATGCTGGAGATGGAGGGCATCGGCACGGTGCCCGACATCCCCATCTCGGAAAACGCGGGATCGGCGGATTGTTGACAGTCCCGCGCCGGCCTTCCTACGTTGGTCGCCGGCTCAGGGAGCCGGCCGATCCACCGCGAACAACAGGGAGGCGACTGTGGCGGGATCCGCCCACCGTCCCGTCATCACCGTGCCCATCATCACCGTGCTCTGTGCCGACGCGGACAGCCGGCCCCCGCACCTGGAGATGGTGGAGGATCGGGCGACCGTCCGCTACTGCGACCACGAGGGCCTGCCGGCGGCGATCGAGGGCGCGCACGTACTGCTCCTGTGGGACTTCTTCTCCTCCGCCGTGCGAGAGGTCTGGGACCGGGCGGGCGCGCTCCGCTGGATCCACGTGGCCGCGGCCGGCGTGGACCGGCTGATGTTCGACGCGCTCGTCGACTCCGGCGTCGTGGTCACCAACGCCAGGGGCGTCTTCGACCGGCCCATCGCCGAGTTCGTCCTCAGCTCGGTGCTCGCCTTCGCCAAGGACGTCCACCGCGGCCACGATCTGCAACTGGCGCGCACCTGGCGGCATCGCGAGACCCTGACGGTGGCGGACAGCACCGCGCTGATCGTGGGCACCGGCGCGATCGGGCGCGAGATCGCCCGGCTGCTGCGCGCGGTCGGCATGCGGGTCCGTGGCGCCGGCCGTACGGCGCGCGCCGCCGACCCCGACTTCGGCGCCGTCGTCGCCGGCGGCGACCTGGCCGCCCACGTCGGCTGGGCCGATCACGTGGTCCTGGTCACGCCGCTGACCGAGGAGACCCGCGGACTGGTGGACGCCGAGGTCCTCGCGGCGATGAAGCCGACCGCCCACCTGATCAACGTCGGCCGCGGCCCCTGCGTGGTCGAGGCCGACCTGATCGCGGCCCTGTCGGCCGGGCGGATCGCGGGCGCGACCCTGGACGTGTTCGACACCGAGCCCCTGCCCCAGGACCACCCGCTGTGGGGGATGCCCGGCGTGGTGGTGTCCGCGCACATGGCCGGCGACGCGGCCGGCTGGCGCGACGCGCTCGCCCGCCAGTTCGTGGACAACGCCCTGCGCTGGCTCGATGACAAGCCCTTGATGAACGTCGTCGACAAGCGCCTCGGCTTCGTACCGTCCGGGCCGCGGTGAGGACAGCGGTCAGGATAGGGGAATGAACGATCTGACCCGGCTGACCGCCACCGAGCTCCTCGCCGGCTACCGCGACGGCCGTCTGTCCCCTGTGGAGGCGACTCGTGCCGCCCTCGACGCCATCGACGCGGCCGACGCCGAGGTGAACGCGTTCGTTTTAGCCGATCCGTACGGGGCGCTGGCGGCGGCGAAGGAGTCCGAGGACCGCTGGCGGGCCGGCCGCCCCCTTGGTCCCGGCGACGGCGTGCCCACCTCGGTCAAGGACATTCTCTACACCCGCGGCTGGCCGACGCTGCGCGGCAGCGTCCTCATCGACGGGAACGGGCCCTGGCCCGACGACGCCCCCGCCGTCGCCCGGCTTCGCGAGACCGGGGCCGTGCTGCTCGGCAAGACCACCACGCCGGAGTTCGGGTGGAAAGGCGTCACCGACTCCCCTCGCCATGGCACCACCGGCAACCCGTGGAATCCGGCCCTGACGTCCGGAGGGTCGAGCGGCGGCAGCGCCGCGGCGGTGAGCCTCGGCATGGGGCAGTGGTCGCTCGGCACCGACGGCGGCGGCTCTCTGCGCATTCCCGCCGCCTTCACCGGCACGGTCACCGTCAAACCGACCTTCGGGCTGGTGCCCTTGTGGCCCGCCAGCCCGTTCGGCACCCTCTCGCACGTCGGCCCGATGGCCCGATCCGTCGCCGACACCGCTCTCCTGCTGGACGTCATCACCGGCTTCGACCCGCGGGACTGGTCGGCGCTGCCCACTCCTGCCGGCTCGTTCCTGGACGGCCTGGAGGGCGGGGTTCGCGGCCTGCGCGTCGCGTTCTCCCCCAATCTCGGGTACGTCCGCAACAGGTCAGGCGAGCGGGTAGTCCTTCAGGGTGATGGAGTTCGCGGCCTTCGTGGTGAGCTTGTCCAGGTAGCGCGCGAACAGGCGCGAGGTCAGG
>NZ_JBFAMX010001037.1:0-2221 GCF_040659615.1 Nonomuraea sp. NPDC049784 | reverse complement strand
CTGCGCCGTAACGTGGAGCTCAGCGACGGCGGGAACATGATGCGGGTCCTGGCCTTCGCCGACGAAGATCGCCAAGCTGCTGGAGAAGGGCGTGCGCGACATGGTGCGCATCAGCGACGCCCGCATGAGCGGCACCGCGTACGGCACGGTCGTCCTGCACACCGCGCCCGAGGCGGCGGCCGGCGGCCCGCTGGCGAAGGTTCGCACCGGCGACCCCATCGTGCTCGACGTGGCCGCCAGGCGGCTCGACGTGGACATCCCCGACGCCGAGCTGGCCGCCAGACAGCCCGCGATGGACGGCCACGCCAAGCCCGTACGCGGCTGGGAGCGTCTCTACGTCGAGCACGTCACCCAGGCCGACCGCGGCGCAGACCTCGACTTCCTCGTCGGCTCCAGCGGCGACCACGTGGGCCGCGAATCCCACTGAGGCTTTAAAGACTCCCCTGCGCCATGCGCGGAATCAATCTCGGTGGGTACAGGGTTACGGCACGATGGTGATCCGGTTTGGCGACACGAGGAGGAAGCGTGAACGGCGATATCACCCAGAGCCAGGAGTGGGCGGCTCTCGGCAAGCACCACGAGGAGCTGGCGGGCAAGCAGCTGCGCGAGCTGTTCGCCGAGGACCCGGGCCGGGCCGAGCGCATGACCGCGACCGCCGGCGACCTCCACCTCGACTACGCCAAGCACCGCGCCACCGAGGAGACGATCGACCTGCTGGTGGCCCTGGCCGAGCGGGCGGGGCTGCGCGACAGGATCTCCGCCATGTTCGGCGGCGAGCACATCAACGTCAGCGAGGACCGCGCCGTCCTCCACGTGGCGCTGCGCATGCCCCGCGACGCCGAGCTGGTCGTGGACGGGCAGGACGTGATCGCCGACGTGCACGCCGTGCTGGACAAGATGAGCGCCTTCGCCGACCGGGTCAGGTCCAAGGAATGGAAGGGCGCCACGGGCAAGCCGATCGAGACCGTGGTCAACATCGGCATCGGCGGCTCCGACCTGGGCCCCGCCATGGCCTACGAGGCGCTGCGCGACTACGCCGACGCGGGCATCGCCGCCAGGTTCGTCTCCAACATCGACCCGGCCGACATCACCGGCAACCTCGCCGGCCTCGACCCGGCGACCACGCTGTTCGTGGTCAGCTCCAAGACGTTCACCACGCTCGAGACGCTCACCAACGCCAGGGTCGCCCGCCGCTGGCTGGTCGAGGCCCTGGGCGAGGACGCGGTCTCCAAGCACTTCGTGGCCGTCTCCACCAACGCCGCGAAGGTCGCCGAGTTCGGCATCGACACCGACAACATGTTCGGCTTCTGGGACTGGGTCGGCGGCCGCTACTCCTACGACGGCGCCATCGGCCTGTCGCTGATGATCGCGATCGGGTCCGGCAGGTTCCGCGAGATGCTCGCCGGCTTCCACGCCATCGACGAGCACTTCCGCACTGCCCCGTTCAAGGACAACCTGCCGGTGCTGATGGGCCTGCTCGGCATCTGGTACAACGACTTCTTCGGCGCCGAGACCCGCGCCGTGCTGCCGTACAGCCAGCGGCTGCACCGCTTCCCGGCCTACCTGCAGCAGCTCACCATGGAGTCCAACGGCAAGTCCGTGCGGGCCGACGGCACCCCCGTCTCGGTCGACACCGGCGAGATCTTCTGGGGCGAGCCGGGCACCAACGGGCAGCACGCCTTCTACCAGCTCCTCCACCAGGGCACCCGCCTCGTGCCGGCCGACTTCATCGGCTTCGCCGAGCCGTTCGAGGACCGCGAGGGCATGCACGACCAGCTCACCGCCAACCTCCTCGCCCAGACGTCGGCGCTGGCGTTCGGCAAGACGGCCGAGGAGATCGCCGGCGAGGGCACCCCGCCCGACATCGTGCCGCACAAGGTGATGCCGGGAAACCGGCCCACCTCCACGATCCTCGTCCCCAAGCTGACCCCCTCGACGCTCGGCCAGCTCGTGGCGCTGTACGAGCACATCGTGTTCGTCGAGGGCACGATCTGGGGGATCGACTCCTTCGACCAGTGGGGCGTCGAGCTCGGCAAGAAGATGGCGCTCGACCTGGCGCCCGCGCTCACCTCCGACGAGCCGCCCACCACGTTCCCCGACGCCTCCACCGAGCAGCTCGTCCGGAAGTACCGCGAGCTGCGCGGAAGGCGCGTCTGACATGGGACACGCGTCCAGAGGAGGGCACGCGCACGGCACGGAGCGGGCGGGGGCCGTGGTGCTG
>NZ_JBFAMX010001036.1:0-2229 GCF_040659615.1 Nonomuraea sp. NPDC049784 | reverse complement strand
GACCGAGCAGCGCCGCGCCCGCGTCGAGGTGCGCGTGCCGCAGCGTGGCGACAAGAGGTCGCTGATGGAGACCGTCGAGCGCAACGCCAAGGAGTCGCTCGCGCAGCACAAGATCCGTCGTGCCAGCGACCTGACCACGCGGAGCAAGGCGCTGCAGGAGATCGCCGACGCCCTCGACCTCGACCAGGCGCCGCTGCGCATGGAGTGCTATGACGTCTCCCACCTGCAGGGCGAGAACGTCGTGGCGTCGATGGTGGTCTTCGAGGACGGGCTGGCGCGCAAGAGCGAATACCGGCGCTTCGCCATCAAGAGCAAGGAGGGCGACGTCGCGTCGATCTACGAGGTGATCATGCGGCGGTTCCGCCGCTACCTCGAGGAGCGCTCGGCCACCGGCGAGCTGGCTCCCGACGACGACAACGGCCACGGCCCCATCGACCCCGAGACGGGCAAGCCGCGCAAGTTCGCCTACCCGCCCAACCTCGTCGTCGTCGACGGCGCGGGTCCCCAGGCGGCCGCCGCGCAGCGGGCGCTCGACGAGCTCGGCATCGACGACGTATCGGTGTGCGGGCTGGCCAAGCGGCTGGAGGAGGTGTGGCTGCCCGGCGACGACCAGCCGGTGATCATGCCTCGTTCAAGTGAGGGTCTCTACCTGTTGCAACGCGTGCGGGACGAAGCACACAGGTTCGCCATCACCTACCATCGGTCCAAGAGGTCCAAGACGGTGAAGGAGAGCGCGCTCGACAGCGTGCCGGGCCTTGGGCCGGCACGCAGGCAGGCGCTGCTCAAGCACTTCGGCTCCGTGAAGAAACTACGCGAGGCCACTGCCGCGGAGATCTGCGAGGTTCCAGGCATCGGCCCGTCCATCGCCGAGGTCATCGTGTCGACGCTGAAGGGAGAGTCACCATGATCTCGCCAGGACGCCAGGGCGTGTCCGGGTGCCTCCGCTATGGTGGCGCGCCCGGGCAGGGCGCGCGGGACGGAGAGAGGAAATGAGCACCGAGCCGGCGTTCGTCATCGTCACCGGCATGTCAGGGGCGGGGCGCAGCACAGCCGCCAAAGCGCTCGAGGACCTGGGCTGGTTCGTCATCGACAACCTGCCGCCGGGGCTGCTGTTCGCGATGGCGGAGGAGGCGGGCAAGGTCAAGCTGGCCGCGGACAAGGTGGCGGCCGTCGTGGACGTACGCAGCCTGGCCTTCACCACCGACCTCAACGCGGCCATCGAGGAGCTCGAAGGGCGCGGCGTGCGGGTGCGGGTCGTGTTCCTGGAGGCCAGTGACGAAGAGCTGGTGCGCAGGTTCGAGAACGTCCGCAGGCCGCACCCCCTCCAGGGCGAGGGGCGGCTCGTCGACGGGATCACCCGCGAACGGGGCATCCTGCGGGAGGTCAGGGCCAACGCCGACCTGGTGATCGACACCTCCTCGCACAACGTCCACGACCTGCGCAACAAGATCGTCGCGTACTTCGGCGGTGAGGACCGGCCGGGGCTGCGGCTCAACATCGTGTCCTTCGGGTTCAAGTACGGGCTGCCGGTGGACGCCGATCTCGTGATCGACTGCCGGTTCCTGCCGAACCCTCACTGGGTGCCCGAGCTGCGGCCGATGAGCGGGCTCGACGCGCCGGTGAGCGACTACGTGCTGGGGCAACCGGGGGCCAAGGAGTTCCTCGACGCGTACGAGGAGGTCCTGCGGGTGATCGCGGCCGGATACGCCCGCGAGGGCAAGAGCTACGCCACGCTGGCGGTGGGCTGCACGGGGGGCAAGCACCGCAGCGTGGCCATGGCCGAGCAGATCGCGGCCCGCCTTCATGACCGCGAGATGGAGGTCCAGGTGAGTCACCGGGATGTGGGGCGGGAGTGACCGATGAAGGCGGCGCAGCGGCGGGTTTGCCGGATCCGGTAGAGGGCGATCTTCCCGGGTCCGGGAGTGACGGCGGTCTGCCGGCGAGAGCTGCGCCTGATGATGGCTCGGCTCTCGCGGGGAGTGCACAGCCGGTCGGCGATGACGGTGGCGTGTGCCCGGTGAGGCTTTCGCGTTCGGCTGAAGGGAGCCCGGTGCCGGGAGAACGTGGGGCATATCCAGGGACGATGCAGGGGTTCGGGCCGCACGTCGTGGCTCTGGGCGGCGGGCACGGGCTCTACGCGTCCCTGTCCGCGTTAAGGATGGTGACCGATCGGCTGACGGCCGTGGTGACCGTCGCCGACGACGGCGGCTCCAGCGGGCGGCTGCGGCG
>NZ_JBFAMX010001035.1:0-2235 GCF_040659615.1 Nonomuraea sp. NPDC049784 | reverse complement strand
TCGGAGCCGAAGAAGTTGTCGCGGATGTAGGCGCCCGACTCGACCGAATACGTCTGGAACTGGCCGTCGGGCGTGGTGTTCATCTGGTTGACCAGGTCTTCTGCGCCAACGACCTGGTCGCCATCGGGGTGCTGCAGGAGATGACCCAGCGCGGCCTGCGGGTCCCGGGCGATCTGGCCATCCTCGGCTACGACGACATCGACTTCGCCGCCGCGGCCGCGGTGCCGCTGTCCTCCATACGGCAGCCGCGCGAGCAGCTCGGCCACACCGCCGCGCTGATGCTCCTGGAGGAGGCCAACGAGCCCGCCGCCCACGAGCACCGCCAGGTGATCTTCCAGCCCGACCTGGTGGAACGCGCCTCCACCCGCTGACCACCGCCCACGCCTGCCCCCAGCGCGGCGTGATCGGGTGCCCGGGCGGCGGCTTCGTCACGCTCACCCACGGGACGGGCTACCGGCCGGCGTCCCAGCCGTGGGCCTTCATGAGCCGGGCCGCCACCCGGGCGAACCGGTCGCCGTCGAGCACCGCGCCCTCACGCCGGATGTCGTCCTCGTCCAGCACGAAGACGCGGTCCAGCCGTACGTACGACACCCGGTCGTCCCGCCCCCAGGCACCGAGCTCCAGCCAGTCCGGCCCGTCGTCGCCCTTGCTGGACAACATCATGCCCAGGAGCCTGCGCCCGGTCCGGCCCACGATCAGCAGGGGACGGTCCTTGCCGCGTTCCGGATCCTCCTCGTACGGCACCCAGGCCCAGACGATCTCCCCGGGGTCTGCCAGGCCGTCGAGGTCGGGGGAGTAGGCCAGGGTGACGGGGCCGTTGAGCGAGTGGATCTCGCGTACCACACCCCGGGCGGGCCGTGGATCCTCACCTAGATCGCGCATTGGGGGAGCCTACGGCGGCGCGCCGCCGAAATCCAGCCGGCCTGGATTTCACAGGCCCTCGAAGAACGCCTTGATGTCGGACGCCAGCAGCTCGGGGGCCTCGAGCGCGGCGTAGTGGCCGCCGGTCGGGAACTCCGACCAGTGCACCACGTTGTGCGCCCGCTCGGCGTACCGCCTGACCGTGCTGTCCCCGGGGAAGACCGCCACGCCCGTCGGCGTCTTCCCCGGCGCGTCCGGCACCTGCCAGTCGCCGCCGCTCTCCCGGTAAATGCGGGTAGATGATCCGGCCGTGCCGGTGAGCCAGAAAATGGTGACGTTGGTGAGGATGTCGTCAGCCGACACCCCGCCCACGTCCCGCCCCCACGAGGCGAACGCGTCGAGGGTCCAGCCCAGCAGCCCGGCGGGGGAGTCCGCCAGGGCGTACGCGAGCGTCTGCGGTCTGGTGCTCTGGATGGCCGCGTACCCGGAGAACTCCCGCCGCCACCGCTCGACCCCGCGCGCCCGCTCCAGCTCCGCCTCCGTCAGCCCCGACATGTCGTCGGTGACGAACGCGGTGAGCGCGTTCACGTGCACGCCCACCACCTGTTCGGGAGCCAGCCGCGCGACGGCGGGCGAGACCAGGGCGCCGAAGTCGCCGCCTTGCGTGCCGTACCGGGAGTATCCGAGCCGGGACATCAGCTCCGCCCAGGCGGCGGCGACCCGCCGCACCCCCCAGCCCGGCTTCGTGGCCGGGCCCGAGAACGCGAACCCGGGGATGGACGGGATGACCAGATGGAAGTCGCGGCTGAGCCGCTCGGCGACGCGCGCGAAGTCCGCGAACGTGCTGGGCCACCCGTGCGTCAGCAGCAGTGGCAGCGCGTCCGGCCGGGCCGAGCGCACGTGCGTGAAGTGCACACGCTGCCCGTCGATCACGGTCGTGTACTGCGGGAACGCGTTGAGGCGCGCCTCGTGATCGCGCCACGAGTAGCCGTCGAGCCAGTAGCCGGCCAGCTCGCGCACCGCCTCGGGTGGTACGCCGTACGACCAGCCGACATCGTCGAGAGCGTCCGGCCAGCGGGTGCGTTCCAGCCGCTCGCGCAGGTCGTCGAGCCGGTCCTGGGATATGTCGATGACGAATTCGTCCATGTCCGCGACGCTATGCGCAAATGCGGCCAGGATCGGGCCACAATGATGGCGTGTTGGACACCTCGGCGAGACTGCTCCGTCTGCTGTCGCTCCTGCAGACCAGGCGCGACTGGTCCAGCGGCGACCTGGCGGAGCGGCTCGGCCGGGACCCCCGGCGCGTCCGCCGACCGCCCTACACGGGGCGGTGGTGAATGACGGGGCCGCCATCCCCCGCCACCAATCGAAATA
>NZ_JBFAMX010001034.1:0-2244 GCF_040659615.1 Nonomuraea sp. NPDC049784 | reverse complement strand
CGAGCCGGACAGGAACACCGAGTCGGGGCTCGCCGCCACACCGGTGCCCCGATGGATCTCTGTTTCACCGGCGAGACCCCGCCGCCGCTGGCCTCGTTCAAGGGCGGAGATCACCTGATCTCCGTCGGTTCGCTGAGCAAGCTCGTCTGGGGCGGGCTGCGGGTCGGGTGGATCCGCGCGGCGGCGCCGCTGGTCTCGCGGCTGGCCAGGCTGCGGGCCGTGCACGACCTGGGCGGCGAGGTCTTCAGCCAGCTCGCCGCCGTCGCCCTGCTGCGCCGCCTGGACGAGGTACGCGCGGCGCGCGTGCGCACGTTGCGCGAGCGCCACGACCACCTGTGCGCCGAGTTGCGCGAGCACCTGCCGTCGTGGTCCTTCGAGCCGGCGCTCGGCGGCCAGACCATCTGGGTACGGATCCCGCGCGGCGACGTCGACTCGTTCGCCCAGGTCGCGCTCAGGCACGGCGTCGCGGTGCCGCCGGGGAGGTCGTTCGATCCGCTCGGCGGGCACGCGGACCGCATGCGCCTGCACTTCCTCTTTCCGGAGGAGGAGCTTTCGCGAGCAGTGAACAACCTGGCCGCGGCCTGGGCGGTCTACGACGGATCCGGCCGCTCGGTCTCCCGCCACCCCCTGATCGTCTGACAGGGTAGACCCATGGAGACGACCTTCGTACTCGTGCACAGCCCTTCCGTCGGGCCGTCGACATGGGCTCCCGTGGCCGAGTCACTGGAGCGCCGCGGACACGCGGCCGTGGTGCCCGACCTGACCGGCGTGGCGGCGGGCGGCGCGCCGTACTGGCCGCGGGTGGTGGAGGCGGTGCGCGCGGCCACCCCGGACACGCCCGTCGTGCTGGCCGTGCACAGCAACGCGGGCTTCTTCCTGCCGCTGATCAAGGAGGGCCTGGGCGAACGGGTGGTGGCGTGCGTGTTCACCGACGCGCACATCCCGCCGCGCGAGGGCCTGGTCAAGACCGCGGAAGAGGGCTTCCTGCCGTTCCTGCACGACCTGGCGGGCCCCGACGGTGTGCTGCCGCGCTGGACCGACTGGTGGGACGAGGAGGACGTGGTGGCCATGCTGCCCGATCCCGCCGTCCGCATACGGGTGGCGGCCGAGCAGCCGCGGTTGCCGCTCGACTACTACACCCAGCCCATCCCCGTGCCCGCCGGGTGGGACGACGTCAGGTGCTCGTGCCTGTGGTTCGGCCCACCGTACGAGAACGTCGCCGAGGAGGCGACCCGGCGGGGCTGGCCCGTGACCCGCGTGCCCGGCATGCACCTGCACCAGATCGTCGACCCGGAGGGCGTCACGGACGCGCTGCTCAAGCTCTCACGGAAGCCGTGAATTCCTCACTGTCGCCCCGCGATCGGCCCCGGAAAACTCGTACGCATGACAGCGATCGAAGTGAACGGGCTCAGGAAGAGCCACCAGGGGTTCGAGGCGGTGAAGGGCATCTCGTTCGAGGTGGCCGAAGGTCAGATCTTCGCGCTGCTGGGCAGGAACGGCGCGGGCAAGACCACCACGATCGAGGTGCTCGCCGGCTTCCAGCGGGCCGACGGGGGCATCGTGCGGGTGCTCGGCCTCGACCCGTACGCCGACCGCGCGGCCGTCAGGCAGCGCACCGGGATCATGTTGCAGGAGGCCGGGTTCTTCCCTGACCTGACAGTGGCCCAGACCGTCGACACCTGGGGCGACTTCACCGCCGCGCCCCGCCCGCGCGACGAGGCGCTGGAGCTGGCGGGGCTGGCGGGGCTGGCGGGCAAACACGCCACCAAGGTCCGCCAGCTCTCGGGCGGCGAGAAGCGCAGGCTCGATCTGGCGCTGGCTCTGCTGGGCCGTCCCGATGTGCTGTTCCTCGACGAGCCGACCACCGGCATGGATCCCGAGGCGCGCAGCAATACCTGGGCCGTCGTCCGCGACCTGGCCAGGCAGGGCACCACGATCCTGCTCACCACGCACTACCTGGACGAGGCTCAGCGCCTGGCCTCCGCCATGGCGATCATGGATGAGGGCGAGGTGGTCGCGTCGGGCGACATGGCGGAGACCCTCGCCGCCATGTCGGGGCGGGTGGCGTTCCGACTGCCCGCGCATGTCAACCCGGCCGACCTGCCGCTGCCGGTCACCGTGGAGGGCGAGAGCGCCGTCTGCCGCGCCGCGGACCCCGACCTGGCCGCGCAGACGCTGCTGACCTGGGCGGCCGAGCGCGGCATGCGCCTGGCGGGCCTCGTGGTCCGTACGGCCACCCTCGAA
>NZ_JBFAMX010001033.1:0-2250 GCF_040659615.1 Nonomuraea sp. NPDC049784 | reverse complement strand
CGCGCTGCGCGGGCTCGGCGTGGCGGCCACGGGCAATCCGCTCGAGGTGCCGGTGGGGCCTTTGGGGCGGACCGCTCTCGTGCCTGACGTGATCGCGGCTCTGCTGCGGCACCGGGCGTACCGTGACGTGGTCCTGCACGTCAATGTCCAGGCCTTCTTCACGTACGGGGACACGGCCGAGCCGTTGTACGCGTACGCGCGGGCCGTGGCGGGGGCGCAGGACGCGCTGCCCGGCACCAGGATCACCCTCGTCACCAGGAACGGCGAGTGCGCGCCCGCCGGTGTCGAGGACGAAGTGAGGCGGATCGCGGCGGCGGCGGGGATCCCCGTCTACCGCTCCATGGAGGCGGCCGCGGTGGCCGTCGCGGCGGGAGGTCGCTATGGGGTTGCTTGACGGCAAGGTCGCGTTGATCACCGGCGGGGCTCGCGGGATGGGGGCGGCGCACGTGCGGCTGTTCCTTGAGGAGGGGGCACGCGTGGTCTTCGGTGACGTGCTGGACGAGGAGGGCAAGGCGCTGGCCGAGGAGACGGGGGCCGCGTACGTTCATCACGATGTGACCAGCGTCGAGGACTGGTCGCGGGCGGTGGCGACGGCCACGGAGCTGCACGGCCGGCTGGATGTGCTGGTCAACAACGCCGGGATCCTGAAATTCCGGCGCATCGCCGACATGTCGCCCGACGACTTCGATCGCGTGATTTCCGTCAACCTCAAAGGCACCTGGCTGGGGATCAAGTCGGTGATCAGCCCCATGAAGGCGGCCGGACGCGGCGCCATCGTGAACATCTCCTCGATCGAGGGCTACGTCGGTGCCGAGGGGTTGTCGGCGTACTCCGCCTCCAAGTTCGGCGTGCGCGGCCTCACCAAGTCGGCGGCCCGGGAACTGGCCCGGTTCAAGATCAGGGTCAACTCGGTGCACCCCGGCGCGATCAACACCTCCATGGCGATGGACCCGGACCTGATGAACGAGGTCGACGCCGACGCGTTCGTGAAGTCCATGGTCATCAAGCGCTTCGCCAAGCCGGTGGAGGTGTCGCACGTGGTGGCCTTCCTGGCGTCGGACCGGGCCAGCTACTGCACGGGAAGCGAGTTCACGGTCGACGGCGGCTTGCTGACCGGCGCCGGCTACTGACCACCCCACCGCGCCCTCATGGGGCGAACCGATCCCTGCTGCGGCACGGCCATCGCGAGTTGCCTAAGCATCGCGGGCTCGGCTGCCCTCCCGACACCGGGGCGCCGCGCTGGTCGTCCCTGGGACACGACCCGGCGCAGCCGGCACGGCACGGCGCCGCCGCACATAGCGCGGGCACGCCCTCCCGGATGGGGCGGCACCGCCTATGGCGGGCTTGCGGGCATAGGGGGTGTCACCTGGGCACACGTAGATCTTTTTGGATTAAACCACCGCAGCTTGGACATTTCTGGCAGCATCTTTGACCAGCGGTTTCCTAGCCTAGGAAGGCTTGAACCTCTCTTGGGTCGTGCTTGACCTGCCTTGACGGCAAGGTAGCCTCGCTCATCACGGAAGACGACAAGCCTCCGGTTTTGTCACACGAGTCCCGGTTACCCCTTTTACCCGGATTTATGTTGACAAACCCGGTCTTGCCCGGAAGGTTCCCCCATACTTCCATGACGCCAGAGATGCAGAAGTTCATCGACCTGCTCGAGAGCCAGCTCGGCTACTCCGAGAAGGGCGGGTCGTACACCAAGTTCGGCGACTGGTACGGCAAGCACGTCGAGTTCGACGCCGACTACAGCTCCGCCCCGTGGTGCGACATGTACCTCTCGTGGGCCGCGCACAAGCTCGGGTACGAGGACTGGATCGGGCAGTTCGCATGGACGGTCTCCCACGCGAAGTGGTTCAAGGAGCAAGGGGCGTGGGGCCACAAGCCCAAGCCCGGGGCGATCGTCTTCTACGACTGGAGCGGGACGAACCGCATCGACAACATCGACCACGTCGGCATCGTGACGAGGGTCGAGGGCGACACGATCTTCACCATCGAGGGGAACATCGACGGGGGCATCGCCAAGCGCAAGGAACGCGACACGAGCAAGGTCGTCGGGTACGGCTACCCCGAGCGCATCAAGGCCCGCCTGGACGATGAGGTGGCCCAGCAGGCGCGGGAGGCCAGGAAGAAGGCCGAGGAGCAGGCCGCGCTGCCGCCCGGGCCCGGCACCGACGTTGTCATCCACCTGGCAGCGACCTGTCAGGGAGATGGTGCATGTCCGTAAATTTGGGCCTTTCCTAGGTGAGG
>NZ_JBFAMX010001032.1:0-2257 GCF_040659615.1 Nonomuraea sp. NPDC049784 | reverse complement strand
CAAGCAGGGCGCCGGTGCGGGCAGCCGGCCAGGCGGGTTCCAACGGGAGGTAGTGGGCTCCGCAGCGCCACACCGCCAGCAGCGCGGTCAGCAGGGGGATGCGGCGGCTCATGCGCACCGCGACACGGTCACCTGCGGCGACACCCCGCGCATGCAGGATGCGGGACAGGGCGATGCTGGAGGTTCGAAGGGCCCGGTAGGAGACCTGAGCGCGGTCGTCCGCGGCCGCCGTAGCGGCCGGGGTTCGTTCGGTCTGGGTGTCGAAATCCTCGATGAGCGTACGGGGGGGCGCCGGGTGCGCGGCCCCGGTGATACGGCTCGGGGCTGCGACAGGATCGTGGGAGTCAGGCATCGCGGGTGTTCTCCTTCCGGCGGGAGGCAGCGGCTGCCCTATGCGCGTGGTGAGGGGTGCAGGGCCGTGCGCAGGTGCTTCAGCAGCAATCCGGGCCGGGAGCTGATGGCCTGCAGAACGAGCGGGTAGGCCTCGACGATCCAGTCGGCCCGGCCGGGCTCGTGAGCCCGGGTGTCGATGCGCAGCAGGACGCTCGCTCCATCGAGATGCTCGCGGAGGTCGAGCATGAGCGGGTAGGGCTGGGGCCATTGCGCGGGTTCGACGGGGGTCACCTGGCACCCGTCCAGGGCGAGGGGATGGAACGCGGGCGGCTGCAGCGTGAACAGGTTGTCGAACAGGCCGCCCGGGGCGGGATGGGTCTGGGTGAGGAGCCCGTAGGGGACGTCGCTGTGCCTCAGCGCGCGGGTACTGGAGGCGATGGCCGTCTGGAGGTGGACGCCGAGGTCTGCCGACCAATCGATCCGGGCACGGATGGGCACCAGGTTCGCGATGAAGCCCACGGTGTCGGCGTAGGCGGGATCGTGCCGGTTGGCCACCGGGGTCCCGCTTACCAGCGACGTGGTGTCGGCGGCCGCGGCGAGCAGGAGCTGAAAGGCGGCCAGGTAGAGATGGAACGGCGTCGTGGCGTGGCCCTGGGCGGCGGCCCGCACGCTGTGCGTCAAGGGCAGGTCGAGTTCGAACCGCACATGGTGCGGCGCTGAGCCCGTCGCATCCCACACCCGAAGCGCCGCCCTCGCCGGTGGCGGACGAAGCGCGTGGTGGATCTCCTCGACGGCGGCGTCGAAGTCGCCGCGCTCGATGCGGACGGCCAGGGATCGCTGGTAATGCGAGAACGGTGCCGGCGGTGGATCTGCGCGCGCGCCGGGTGCGGTGTAGGCGATGCTGAGGTCTCGGTGCACGACCTCCATGGACCAGCCGTCACAGGCGCTGTGGTGCGCGGACATCAGGAGCAGATGCCTGTCGGCCGCCAGGCGGAGCACGACAGCACGTAGCATCGGCCCCTGTTCCAGATCGAAGCGCGTCGCGAAGAACGCGCGCGCGGCCCGCTCGGCCGCCTCATCGCGCCCCAGGGCCGGACCGTCCATGAGGTCGGTGCACTCGAGGTCGAAGGCGGCAGTCGCTGTCAGGCGGCATCGCACCTGTCCGTCGCGGTCATCCAGCGTGGTGCGCAGCGCCGGGTGCCGGGCAACGACGTCCTCGAGCGCCCGGCGAAGACGCCCGAGATCGAGGGGGCCGGTGATGTGGTGGGCGGTGGGGATGACCTGGTTGTTGGTGTGCTGCTGGATGTTCTCGGCTGCCCAGACGCGCCCCTGCCCGAGCGACGCGGCAAGCGGCGCGCCGCTATCGGCCGGACCGTCAGTGAGCGCGGCGGCTGAAGCGGCGGGACGCGCCAGACGGGCGCAGCCTCGAACGGTCGGCTGCTGCAGCAGTTCGCTGACGGTCAGGAGCAGATCGGCCTCGCGCAGCCTCACGCAAATCAACGCCGCGGTGAGCGAGTCTCCTCCCAGGGCTACCAGGTCGTCCGTGACACCGATGGGCTGAACCCCGAGAGTCTCCTCCCACACCGCGGTGATCCGGCGTTCGACAGCGGTTTCCGGGGCGACGAAGATGGCGGCCGGCACAACCTCCTGCCGGATGGGCTCGATGGCGGCGGCAGCGCGGTGCGCGGCTTCGCGTGAGGCCGGCCAGCGAACAAGCCGGCGATCATGAGCACCGGCAGGGGCCTGGTGACGGCGGGCCGGACGTTGTCGCGGCGCCTCGACTTCGCGCCAGTCCGCGCCGGTAAGGAGCACCGAGTCGAGCAACCCCTGGACGGAGCCTGGCCTCGCGGCAAACAGCGTCTGTGCGATCTGGGCGAACATGCGCGCCGGCTGGTTGCGGGCGCCCGCCGCGGCGCGCAGTTCC
>NZ_JBFAMX010001031.1:0-2260 GCF_040659615.1 Nonomuraea sp. NPDC049784 | reverse complement strand
CGGCGATGATCACCTGGAGGCCGCGGGAGGCGGCGCTGCGGCCGTACTCGATCATCTCGGCGGGCATGCGGTGCGCCGAGACCACGTCCGCCTCGAAGGGCACGCCGAACTCGGCGACGGCCTCCGCGGCGAGCTTCATCACCGGCCAGTCAGAGTCGCTCCCCATGACTATGCCGATGCTCACGATGCCGCCTTCGTCGGCATCGTGAGCATCGACAGGCCTATACTGCTGTGTCCCTTTGTTCGTTCGCTTCGCTCTCTCACGTGTACTCCCCGGTGGTGAGGTAGACGGCGGCGTGGTGGGCGCGGGCGCGGACTTCTTCGAGGTTGGAGCCGAGGGCCGTCACGTGGCCGATCTTGCGGCCGGGGCGCACTTCCTTGCCGTAGAAGTGCAGCTTGATGCCCGGATCGTGGGCCAGCACGTGCTCGTACCGCTTGAACAGGTCGGGCTCCTCGCCCCCGAGCAGGTTGGCCATGACGACGACCTGGGCGGTCATCTTGGGTGAGCCGAGCGGCAGGTCCAGCACCGCCCTCAGATGCTGCTCGAACTGCGACGTCGTCGAGCCCTCGATCGTCCAGTGGCCGCTGTTGTGCGGGCGCATGGCCAGCTCGTTGACCACCAGCCCGTTGGGGGTGTCGAACAGCTCCACCGCCAGCAGCCCGGTCACGCCCAGCTCGTGGGCGATCTTCAGGCCGATGCGCTGCGCCTGCGCCGCCTCCTCGGGGTCCAGCCCGGGGGCGGGCGCGATGACCTCCACGCAGATGCCGTCCTGCTGCACGGTCTCCACCACCGGGTAGCTGACGCCCTGCCCGTGCGGCGAACGGGCCACCAGCACCGCGAGCTCCCGCTCGAACGGCACGAACGCCTCGGCGAGCAGCTCGACTCCGGTCGCGAACGCCTCCGCGACGTCCTCCGGGGACCGGCACACCCACACGCCGCGGCCGTCGTAGCCGCCGCGCACCGACTTCAGCACCACCGGCCAGCCGTGCTCCTCCGCGAAGCGCGAGGCCTCCTCGGCCGACGACACACGCGCCCAGGCCGGGCAGGGCACACCGATCGCGGTCAGCCGCTCGCGCATGACCGCCTTGTCCTGGGCGTGCACGAGCGCGTCGGCGCCGGGATGCACGGCGTGGCCGGCGGCGGCCAGGGCCCGGATGTGCTCGGTGGGAACGTGCTCGTGGTCGAACGTGATCGCATCGCAGCCCTTGGCGAACTCGCGTAGATCGCCCAGATCGCGGTAGTCTCCGATGCGCGTGTCGACGATCACACGTGCGGCGCTCTCTTCAGGGGTGTTGGCCAGCACCCGCAGCTCGACGCCGAGCGCGATGGCGGGCGGCTGCGACATCCTGGCCAGCTGGCCCGCGCCGACGATGCCGACGACCGGTCCGATGGGGCTGTAGGAACTCACGCCAGGTGAGCTTACCGGGACGGAACGACTTTCCCGGACGTTCCCGGGCTGGGCGGCCGTTCCGGGTCGCCTTCGCAGGCACGACCGCCCAGCGCTCTGCCTCGCCCGCGTATGCCGGATGGCGCGGGAGGTTGCAACGCAGCGTAATGCCCATCTTTCGTAAATGCCGGGCATAGAGCGGTATTTATAAGCAGGATGTTCGCGAGGCTGACATCGACCCTACATCGTGACCGGTACGCTGAGTGGGTCAGGCGCGGCGAGGGAAAGGACCGAGCAGAGACGTGAATTTCGTAAGACGCCTCTACGAGCGGTTCGCGTCCCTCGTCTATGAGCTGGCCAAGTTCGGCAGCATCGGGGCCATCGCCTTCGTGATCGACTTCGGCATGCTCAATCTCTGCAACGTCGTGCTGGGATGGGGCCCGCTGACGTCCAAGGTCGTGGCGACGGCGATCTCCACGACGTTCGCCTACCTCGGCAACCGCTTCTGGACCTTCCGGCACCGCGAGCAGAGCGGGCTGGGGCGCCAATATTTCCTGTTCTTCCTGCTCAATGGCATCGCCCTGCTGTTCGGCATGCTGACGATCGGGTTCACCACCTACACCCTCGACCGGCACGACGCCCTCAGCATCAACATCGCCAACATCGTTGGCGTCGGGCTCGGCACGCTGTTCCGCTACTGGTCGTACAAGAAGTGGGTGTTCCTGGAGGCCACCGAGCCCATCCCGGTGGAGCTGCCCGAGGCCGGGGTCAAGCAGGACCGCTGACCACCCTGCCCCTGTTGCCGTCGTCCTCCGCCGGGCGCAGGAAGATGGCGAACGTGGCGGGGCGGCGCCGTACCAGCTCCAGCCTGC
>NZ_JBFAMX010001030.1:0-2262 GCF_040659615.1 Nonomuraea sp. NPDC049784 | reverse complement strand
TGGGAGAATCGCACTTACGAGGTGTCCTTTGGAACCGGCGGTTGGAAGCGTGAAGAACTCCCATCCTCCCAGCTCAAGGGGCACCTCACTTGATTTCCTGGCCCTCGCTTCCAGATTCACGTCGTGGATTCAGGCTAAGCGACGCGATGAGGAAAGCCGACCGGAAGGAAGAAAAGGTAGCGGAGGAGCGGTGGGCCGCTATCAACGCTCTTATGGGCGCGGTCGGCAAGGCGGAGAAAGAAGGACGTTCCACGGACGCGGCGCTACTTCGCACGCTGGCAGAGGACATCATAAAGGGGCACCTGCCGCCGCCGGCGAAGTAACCTGCCGATTTCCTGGGCCAGGGCCGAGCCCTCCGGCGAAAGCAACCGGAGGTTGCCCGGCCTCACCCTGCGAGCTGCTCGGCGGACAAGGTGAGGATCGTGGCCGCCTGCCACTGGTGCGTGTTCGTGTTCTCAGTCATGGGCACCATCCTGGCCACCGGCAAGGGCTTAACGTCTCCCTCTCGATGGCCTAGGGATCACAAGCCCGGGGCGGCCTTACGGCGGCACCGGGCAACAGCGCGGGCAGGACAGCGTGAGCCGGGCCCAGAAGACCTCAGGACGCGCCTCAGGGGAGGTACTGCGGTCCCCCGGACGGGTGGATTTCCTTCACCACCGCCTGACCGGGAATCGAGCGGGAGCGCGCCTCACTCTCAACGGGCGCCACCGGGATACGGCAGATTCGGGCGTCCGAGCCTCGAACCTGCGGTGTTGCAAGGCCATCCGCTCACTGTTCAGAAACGTGTACGTTCTCGGACGGCGAGCTCACCTGTGCGAACGCCGTCCGAAAACCTGTGTCCGAGATGTCCCTGCCGCTCGGCGGCCCATGCCAGCCGTATTCCGGTGGCACCCCAACAGTGTCCGATGCCGATCTCATCGAGATATCCGTCGCGGTAAGGCGCGACGAGAGTCTCGAAACCGCAGAACGGGCACTCCTCGATAGTGGTGATATCCGGGTCACCGGGTGACGGGGCGAACTGGTCGGCCAACTCGCTGGTGTCGGCACACCGCATCTGCCTGATCCTCTCCCAGGGCCTCAAGGCAGCGCGCAGCGCTACTCTACTGTGAGAGGTCGGGCACCCGAGGGAGTGGGCTCCAGCGCCAAGAGATCCACCGGTTCGGGCGCTGGCGGTGTGTCAGCCAGCATGGCCAAGGAGCAGCAGAGGAGCGGGCAACCGCATAACTCGGACGTCAATCCCGGTGATGCGCCGCTACGTTGTGCATTTGCAGACCGCAGCAGGGCCGCTGGAGGCCGCGTTGATCACTGCCGCGTTTCACGATGGCCGTCCTCGCACCATCTCCGATCTGATCCTTGCCGTATATCCCGCCAAGTGCGTGGACCCCCAGCTTCTTGACGTGATCGACGCGTACGTGACTGCTGCGGTCCACGCCATGATCGCTGCCGGGCACCTCGTGGAAGTGGTCGTTGACGAGCCCGATGGCAGTGGGGGCGACGTGTGGGTCGGGTTGCCGTCGACCAGCAAGGCATGTCCCTGCTAGGTACAGCATGTGGCCGGTACGGCCAGAGCCGGCTGCGGCTCGGGTTCCCTGTTCTCCGCGGCTCGACGCCCGTCAGCGGCCCGGGGCACCGGCGACGGGCGCGCAGGCCCAGCACCACGGCCGGGGGCTGGGTCCGGTAGTCGTTGAACAGCGGCATGTCGGACTCTGCCCGCTCGGTGCAGCGACTGCGCAGCAGGCCGGTGCCGTGGTCGAGGAACACCTCGGCCTCGTCCGCCGCACACCGCGCATCTCTCGCACTGCCACCAGGTGAGCAGCGTCCGCGCCTCGTGCTCGGGCAGCTTTGCGATGGCCCGGAGGTAGGCGTCGGTGACCGGCCACGACCAGCAGGCGGGTTCGGCTTGCTGGTCACGGGGCATCCGGGCTGCCCCCCTTCTGGGCGCAGATGTGCGCCACAGCGTCGCTGATGGGTGCAGTTCGGCGACCAGACTGGCCGACAGCGCCGCCAGTAGCCTTCGGTGGTGCCGGCTCACGAGTGAGCGCCCATCAGTCGGCCAGGTCGGCGCTGGCGACCACCGGGCGGTGTCCGGCGCCGTTGGCGTTCATGCGAACCAGGCTCACTCCACGGTGCAACCGTCCAGGACGATCGGCTGTCGGCGGATGGTCCGGTAGTTGGTGTGGTCGACCTGGCCGCCGGTCTCGTCCCGCATGCGGGCCATGGCGGCAGGGTCGGGTCGGTGCCGTCGTCGGCGAGGTACGGCTT
>NZ_JBFAMX010001029.1:0-2275 GCF_040659615.1 Nonomuraea sp. NPDC049784 | reverse complement strand
CCTGGCCAAGCCCGTGGACTGGGCGCGCGTGCTGGCCAGGATCCCTGAGTGGGCGGCCTACTCCGGGCTTCCGCCCGAGCTGGCGGGCCTGTCGCCGGAGGCGCTCGCGGACGTGGCGGAGGCGTACCTCGTCACCGCCACGCGGACGTTCGAGGAGCTGCGGCAGGCGGCCCAGGCCGGCGACGCGCCGGAGGTGGCCTCGCTCGCGCATCGGCTCAAGGGCAGTTGCGCGACCGTCGGGGCCGTACGGGAGGCCGAGTTGTGCCAGCGTGTCGAGGACCTCGCGCGGACGGGCGCCGTCGAGCGGGAGCCGCTTGACGAACTGGGCGAACTGCTCAAGGCAACCCCCTCGTGGATGAACATCCCGTAGCAGTAAGTTAACGTCCGGGAAATTTGTCTAAGTTACTGTCGCAATGTTGCTGAACATGATCATTTGTAGTGATTGGAGGGTTGATGGCTGATTCGTCTGGTGAGCCCAGCCCAACAACCACCTCAAGCCCGACGGCCACGAGCAGCCCTACCTCGAGCCCGACGCCGACGAGCAGTCCCACCTCGACGCCCACGGAGTCGCCCAGCCCGACGGGCTCTCCGACTCCGACCCCCACACCTACGGGTTCCCCCAGTCCCACCCCCACGGGGTCGCCCAGCCCCACCCCCACGGGGTCGCCGAGCCCCACCCCGACGGGGCCCCCGAGCCCCAGCCCGAGCCCGTCGGACACCCCCACCCCCACGCCCACGTGGCCGGGTACCCCCACGCCCACATGGCCCGGCAGCCCTTCGCCGACGTGGTCGGCTCCTCCCGCGCCGTACCCGTACCCCCGCCCGTCCCCGGACCCGGAACCCACGCCCACCCCGGGCGCCCCCGGGGGCCGGGTCCAGATCGACTGGACGTCGATCCGCCGCCTGGCCAAGCTCTTCGACAAGACCGGCGACGACGTTGTCGCGCTCCACCGCAAGTCCACCTCGCTGGCCACCACCTCCGACCTGGTCGGCGGGGACGGTGACGGGCGCGCGTTCGCCGAGTGGTACAGCGACGGCTACGACTCGCTCACCGAGGCCATGCAGCGCATCGCCGACAAGAACTTCAGCTCGGCGGGGGACTTCCGCGACCTGGAGAAGTTCTGGGACTTCCTGGAGAAAGAGATCATCAACACGCTGCCCAAGATCCCCGATGTCGGTGAGCCGCCGATCCCGAAGGCCCCGCCCCTCAAGGAAGGTGCCTGATGTTCGATCCCTTCCAGGCGCTGGCCTGGTTCGCCGACGTGCACGTGCCGGTGGCCGATGTGAGCAACCTGCGGGATCGGGCCAAGGCGCTGCGCGCATTAGCCGCCTCCATCGGGAAGATCGCCCACCAGACCGACACCGGCGTCGCCAAGGAGCGCAAGGCGAACGACAGCCGCTCCGTGGACCGCTTCGCGGACGTGTGGCCGGAGGAGCTCGCCCCCCGCTACGCCGCGCTCCAGGAGGAGCTGCTGGACCTGGCGGCGGGCTGCGAGGACTACGCCGACGCCGTGGAGGAGCACCGCGAACAGCTCCGGATCATCGGCACGATGCTCGCCGCCATGGCCTTCACGATGATGTTCGGCTTCGTCTACCCGGCGGCCAGGGAGGCGGCCAAGAAGGCGTTCAACTGGCTGGTCGCCAGGGCCAAGCTGGAGCGCACGCTCTTCCAGAAGATCACCAAGATGATCCTGGAGATGCGGATGGGCAAACGCCGTGTCGGCGAGTACTTCGTCCGGGAGGGGCTCGACGCGCTGGCGGACTCCGTTCTGTGGACCGTCCTGAAGACCGGCGTGCACGCGGGCAGCTCCGCGGCCACCGGGAATCCGACGGGCAACCTCTGGGAGTACGCCGGCAAGCACTTCGCCGCCGAGATGGCCTACAACGGCGGCATCAAGGCGTTGAGCGACGTGCGCAAGTTCTTCCCCGCCACGAAGATCACCGACACGCTCCTGGGCACGGGCCCGGCGGGCAAGTTCTTCCGCCGCACCCTGTCGGCCGCCACCATCTACCCGCTCGTGGCCAGCGGCTCGCTGACGCCACAGGGCGCACTCCGCTCGGCGCTGGCGCACGCGCCCAGAGCGTTCATCTTCAAGCGCTGAGTGAGTGAGGAACAGCGATGACGACACCGCACACTGGTGACCCGGAGCTCGATCGCGCTCTGGCCGAGATGGCGGCGCACACGGCTCGCTTCGAGGAGGTGAGCCGCCTGCTGGATGAGACGAGGGGGCGCGGCGAGAGCGCCGGCGGGCAGGTCGCCGTCGAGCTCAAGGCC
>NZ_JBFAMX010001028.1:0-2281 GCF_040659615.1 Nonomuraea sp. NPDC049784 | reverse complement strand
GCCAGCATCACCACCAGCAGGCCGACCAGGCAGAGAAGCCGGATCATGCCCGCCGGGCGCCGGACTCGCCGGCCTCCGTGGGCGTCGCGTTCGGGAGGAGCAGGACGCCGAGGGCGAGGCCGATGAGACCGGCCACGACCGGGGCGCCGGTCCACAGCTCGGGTACGGCGGGCAGGCGCCCGGCCATCAGGGAGGCGACCGTGATGTACAGGGACCAGGTGGCGAACGCCGACAGGCCGGCGAAGGCCCAGTAGGCGGCCCGGCGCTCCCGCGAGGGACGCAGCCACTGGTTCAGCAGGTCGCCCACCAGCCCGGCGGCCACGAACGTCAGCAGGATCGGCAGGTTGCGGAAGGCCGTCTGCGCGCCCGGCATCAGGACGCCCACCACCGACAGCACGGTCAGGCTCCCGAACGGCAGGTGCCACCGCCGCAGGAGGAGCAGCACCGGAGCGAGCAGTACCACGTTCGTGATGATCATTGATGCGGCCAGATGGCCGGCGCCGCCGTCGGCGCCTCCGCCGTCGCCGCCGACGACGGAGAAGGCCCGGACGATGCTCTCAGAGCCCCACTGCATGGCGTTGCCGTACGACACGAAAAGTGACACCAGCGTGGCGCCGAAGCCGAGCCCGATCAGCGCGGGCAGCAGCCGTGACAGCCGGGGCCGGGCCCCGATGTCCGGGGCATTCCAGGCCGAGCGGAGCGGGGTCGTGATGATGAGCATCATCGTCACGATCAGTCCCAGGTGGGATGGGCTGAACAGGATGTTGATGGTCTGCTCGATACCCAGCAACGTGTGCCACATCAGGTCGGCGAACCCGAACGCGGCGAACCCCGGGATGGCGAGCAACCCCGCGAGGTACCCGTTCGGCACCGCGGCCAGCCCGCTCCGGCCGGTGCGCACGTTGCGATAGACCTGCCAGATGATCCACGCCGACACCGCCGCGAACCCCGAGTAGAACGCCGCGTGCCAGGGCGTGAAGAACGTCTCCAGCTGCGCCAGATTGCTGTGCGCCCAAGCATCGATCATCAGCCCGACACCGAACCAGACGCCGAGTAACGCCATGACCAGGTCCGTCCGAGGGCTCACCCACGTGCGCGCCTCCCCGGAGTCCGCGAGCAGCCGCCGCACCCCAGCATCCACCGCCGCCATCAGCATGCTCCTTCCGTCGATCCGATCCTTCGCGACCGCCGCCGGAAGGGGAACCCGGCTGGCACTCCCCGAGAGGTACGGTTATCCGCACCCCCTCACGCGTTCAGGTACCGCAGCACCGCGAGCACCCGCCGGTGGTCGTGCGCGCTCGCCTCCAGGCCGAGCTTGGCGAAGATGCTCGTGCAGTGCTTCTCCACGGTGCGCTCGGCGATGACCAGCCGCTCGGCGATCGCCATGTTCGTGCGCCCCTCGGCCATCAGCCGCAGCACCGCGCGCTCGCGCTCGGTGAGCAGGCCCAGCGGGTCACCGGGCTGCCGATGGCGGCCGACGAGCTGCTCGACGACGACCGGGTCCAGCGCGGACCCGCCCGACCCCACCCGGCGGATGGCCGCGGCGAACTCGGCCAGATCCGACACCCGGTCCTTCAGCAGGTAGCCCACGCCCTCGGTGCGGCCGCCGAGCAGCTCGACCGCGTAGCTCACCCGGACGTGCTGCGACAGCACCAGCACCCCCACCTCTGGATGCCGCTCCCGCAGCGCGACGGCGGCGCGCAGCCCCTCGTCGGTGTGCGTGGGCGGCAGCCGGATGTCGAGCACGGCCACATCGGGCGGGTCCATTCCCACGTGGGCGAGCAGGTCCTCGGCGTAGTCGACGCACGCCGCCACCGTGAACCCGGACTCGGCCAGCAGCCGGGCCAGGCCCTCGCGGAACAGGGTGGAGTCCTCACAGATCGCTACGCGCACGGCAGGACCACCTTCAGCACGGTTCCCCTCCCTGGTGGGCTGTCGATCGTCAGCTTGCCGCCGTTGGCCTCGGCGCGGTCGGCGAGTCCGGCGAGCCCCGAGCCGCGCGTGAGATCGGCCCCGCCCACGCCGTCATCGCCCACCTCTGCCACGAGGTGGCCTCCGTCGCGGGTGAGCCGTATCCACGCCTTCGACGCGGATGCGTGCTTGGTCACGTTGGCCAGGGCCTCGTTGACGATGTAGTAGGCCGCGCTCTCCACGGACTGTGGCAGCGGCTCGCCCAGTGCCAGGTCGCACGTGACGGACACGGGTTCCCCTCCCATCGAGCCAGGATGAAATCCACGATCTGGCCGACAGCGTCAACCGGACACTGGCCCGCCTGCAGGCC
>NZ_JBFAMX010001027.1:0-2287 GCF_040659615.1 Nonomuraea sp. NPDC049784 | reverse complement strand
CCGCTGCGCCGCCTGCCTGAACGTCTGCCCGGTCTACGAGCGGACCGGCGGCCACGCCTACGGCTCGGTCTACCCGGGACCGATCGGCGCGGCGCTCACGCCGCAACTGGTCGGCGTCGAGCATGCCGCCAAGCTGCCGTTCGCCTCGTCTCTGTGCGGCTACTGCTACGAAGTCTGCCCCGTCGAGATCGACATCCCGAGCATCCTCGTCAAGCTCCGCCACGACGCCGTACAGGCAGAGCGGAAGTCCTCACCCGAGAAAGCGCTGTTCGGCGCCGTCGCCAAGGTGATGGACAACCCCCGCCTCTGGTCGCTCGCGCTCAAGATGGCACCCCTAATGCGCCGCCTCCGCCACAGCACGCTGCCGATCCTGTCCCGCTGGACGGCGGTACGGGACCTGCCGCCTCCCCCGCCCGAGTCGTTCCGCGACTGGTGGATCAAGCAGCACAAGAGGACACGATGAGCCGCGTCGCCTCCCCCCGCGACGAGGTGCTCGCCCGCGTCCACCAGGCCATACAGGCGGCCGCTCCCCCGCCGGCCATCCCGCGGGACTACCGCGCCCAGACAGCAGCCGACATCGAGGAGTTCATTCAACGGCTAGGCGAGTACGGCGCGACCACCCAACGGGTCACCTCCGATCAGCTCGACACCGCGGTCGTCACCACGCTGCGAAACGACGGCATCCGCCGCCTGGTCGTGCCCGACGGCATACCCGAAGCCTGGTTCGCCGGTGCCGAACCGCTGCGCGACACGCCACCGCTCGACCATCACGCCCTCGACCACGCCGACGGCGTCGTCACCATGTGCGCGATCGCGATCGCGCAGACCGGAACGATCGTCCTGGACGCGGGCAGCGGCATGGGCAGGCGGGCCCTGTCGCTGATCCCGGACTACCACCTCTGCGTCGTCCGCGCGGAGCAGATCGTCGGCTCGGTCCCCGAAGCACTCGCCGCCCTGGACCCGACCCGACCGCTCACCCTCTTCTCCGGCCCCTCCTCCACCGTCGACATCGAGATGGTCCGCGTGCAGGGCGTCCACGGACCACGCCGCCTCCACGTCATCGTCGCCGGCCGATGACACACCATGAGCACCGATCCACAGCGTAAACGGCCGCACCGCGCCCGGCGCCTCACCGGGCGTCGCCTGACCCCGGCCCGATGGCGGAGCCTGCTGCGGGGCGGGCCGTTCCACTGGGATGCCGTCGCGCCCGGGCGCGCGGCCAGGGTGGCCTCGGGCGTGGTGGTCCCCCTCGCGGCAGGGGCGGCCGGCGGGCAGCTGGAGTACGGCGCGTTCGCGGCTCTGGGAGCGCAGCCCGCCGGGTTCGTGTCCTTCCACGGCGTGGCCCGCACCCGCGTGGCGGCTGTGGCGGCGGCGAGCATCGGCATGGCCGTGTCCACCTTCGTGGGCGCGGCCACCGCGGCGGCCGCCCCTTGGCTGCTGGTGCCTGCCGTCATGCTCTGGGGATACGTCACCGGATTGGCCGTCTGCCTGGGACCGCGGATGAGCGTCGTAGTACTCCAGTGGTCCGTCGCGTTGATGATCGCAGTCGGTATCCCGCTCGGGCCGTCGGAGGCCGCACTGCGGGCCGGCCTGGTGCTGGCCGGAGGGCTGTTCCAGGGCGCTCTGGTCGCCTTGTCCTGGACGCTGCGGCGCGGGACGACTGAGCGCACCGCGCTGGCCGAGTCGTACCGCGATCTGGCGTCCTATGCGCGCGGCCTGGCCGCCGGGCGATTCGACCCGCCGCCGCCGACCGCCTTCCCGGCCACCGCCCTGCTGGCCGACCCCAATCCGCTGTTGCCACAGGCCGTGCGGATGGACTACCTCGACCTGCTCGAGCTGGCGGAGCGCATCCGCGCATCACTCGCGGCCTTGGCGGAGCACGCGCCCGACGACCCCTCCGGGGCCGCCCGCGGCTTCGCCGCCGACACCGCACGGGCCCTGGATGCCGTCGCGGGCGCGCTGAGCGCCCGGCAAGCCGATCGGGCCGCGCTGGTCCGCGAGCTGTGCCGGCTTCTGCCCGCGCCGGTTGTCGCCCCGGACACGCGCTGGGAATGGACCGCCGAGGCAGTCCTGGGACAGCTGCGAGCCGTCGGCGGCATCCTGACCCGCCTCGACGCGGTTTCCGTGCGCGCGACGGCGGAGAGCAGGCCAGGCGGACCCGCCACCGTGCCCGTCGCGCAGGACGAGATCACATGGACCGCCCTGACCGTGCGCGCCAACCTGACGCCGACCGGCGAGACAGGCCGCCATGCCGTGCGGCTGGCGGTGGCCGCCGGGCTCGCCGAGC
>NZ_JBFAMX010001026.1:0-2287 GCF_040659615.1 Nonomuraea sp. NPDC049784 | reverse complement strand
GGTGGCAGGCGGCCTGCGCGGCGTATTCGGGGTGTCCGGTGGCCAGCGCCGTCCTGGCGGCGGCCCGGGCGGCCTCCACGTCGCCGCGCTCCTCCAGCACCACGGCGAGCCCGACGGCCGCCTGAGCCCGGTCGGGACCGTCGGGGTCGGCGACCAGCTCGGCGAGTATGGCGGCGGCGCCGTCCAGGTCGCCGCTCTCGGCCAGGCGGCGGGCGATGTCGAGAGGCGGGGTCTCCAGCTCTGAGGACGTCAAGAGAGCTCCTTCTGGCGACGGTCGCACCGAGCCTAACGACTTCTGTCGATCATGTCTGCTCAGTTGACGCGGAAGGACTGACCGGCTTCGGACGCCACCCCGCCGGAGCGGTCAGGGCGGGCGCGGCGGCCTTCAGCGCCCTACGGGTGTAGAGCGCTGCGCCGTCGCGCGTCACCGGCCTCCCACCGGAAGATCGATCCCACGGCCGCCGCCGGGGCTCCTAGTCCTCGTACGCCTCCAGCGGAGGGCACGAGCACACCAGGTTGCGGTCACCGTACGCCTGGTCGATCCGCCGCACCGGCACCCAGTACTTCCCGTCCCGCAACGACGGCACGGGATAGGCCGCCTCGGAACGCGAGTAGGGGTGCCGCCACTCGTCCGCGCTGACCGACTCGGCCGTGTGCGGCGCGTTGCGCAGCGGGTTGTCCGTCTTGTCGTACTCGCCGGACGCCACCTTGGAGATCTCCCCCCGGATGGCGATCATCGCGTCCACGAACCGGTCGAGCTCCCCGAGGTCCTCGCTCTCCGTCGGCTCGATCATCAGCGTCCCGGCGACGGGGAAGGACATGGTGGGAGCGTGGAAGCCGTAGTCGATGAGGCGCTTGGCCACGTCGTCCACGGTGACCCCGGTCTCCTTGGTGATCTGCCGCAGGTCGACGATGCACTCGTGGGCCACCAGCCCGCCGCGCCCCGTGTAGAGCACGGGGTAGTGCGGGGCGAGCCGCCTGGCCAGGTAGTTCGCCGACAGGATGGCCTGCTCCGTGGCCGCCGTGAGCCCCTCCGAGCCCATCATCCTGATGTACGCCCACGAGATCGGCAGGATCCCCGCCGACCCGTACGGCGCCGCCGAGACGGGCCCCACCGGCGTGCCGTTGTGCAGCGGGTGGCCGGGCAGGTAGGCCGCCAGGTGGCCGCGTACCGCGACGGGGCCGACGCCGGGACCGCCGCCCCCGTGCGGGATGCAGAACGTCTTGTGCAGGTTGAGGTGGGACACGTCGGCCCCGAACTCACCCGGCTTGGCCAGCCCGACGAGCGCGTTGAGGTTGGCCCCGTCCACGTAGACCTGGCCGCCGGCGTCGTGCACCTTGGCGCACACCTCGGTGATCGTCTCCTCGTACACGCCGTGCGTCGAGGGGTACGTCACCATGATCGCGGCGAGCTGGTCACGGTGCTTGCCGATCTTGGCGTCGAGGTCGGCCAGGTCGACGTTGCCGTCGGAGTCGCAGGCCACGACCACGACCCGCATGCCCGCCATGATGGCGCTGGCCGCGTTGGTGCCGTGCGCCGAGGACGGGATGAGGCAGACGTCGCGCCCGTCCTGGCCGTTGGCGCGGTGGTAGGCGCGGATGGCCAGCAGCCCGGCGAACTCGCCCTGCGAGCCGGCGTTCGGCTGGATGGAGACGCGGTCGTAGCCGGTCACCTCGGCCAGCCAGTCCTCCAGCGTGCCGATCAGCTCCCGGTAGCCCTCAGCCTGCTCGTCGGGCGCGTACGGGTGGATCGCGGCGAACTCCGGCCAGGTGATCGGCTCCATCTCGGTGGTCGCGTTCAGCTTCATCGTGCAGGAGCCGAGCGGGATCATCGAGCGGTCGAGGGCGATGTCCTTGTCCTGAAGCTTGCGCAGGTAGCGCAGCATCGCGGTCTCGGAGCGGTGGCTGTGGAAGACCGGGTGGGTCAGGTACTCAGACTCGCGCGGCAGCGAGGCGGGCAACGCGTCGGCGTCCAGGACCACGTCGGTGCGCTCGATCCCGAACGCGGCCCACACCTTGGCCACCTCGGCGGCCCCGGTCTTCTCGTCGCAGGAGACGGACACGTGGTCGTCGTCGGCCTGCCAGAGGTTGACGCCCCGCTCGGCGGCGGCGGCGACCACGGCGGCGGCCCGGCCGGGAACGCGTACGAGCACGGTGTCGAAGAACTCGCGGTGCACGACCTCCAGCCCCGCCTGGCGCAGCCCGCCGGCGAGGGCCACGGCGTGCCGGTGCACGCGGTGGGCGATCCCGCGCAGCCCCTCGGGGCCGTGGTAGACGGCGTACATGC
>NZ_JBFAMX010001025.1:0-2289 GCF_040659615.1 Nonomuraea sp. NPDC049784 | reverse complement strand
GGGGCTGGCGGGCGCGCCCAACGGGTCCCCCGCCAACGGCACGGCCGAGCAGCAGCGGGCCAGGCTGGCCTATTACGCCGACCTCGTCCGGATCGGGCTGACCGGCAGTCTGCGCGACTACGTGCTGCCCTCGGGGAGGCAGAGCTCGGAGATCTCCTACAACGGCTCTCCCGCCGGCTACACGGCCGCGCCGGGCGAGGCGGTGGCGTACGTGGACGCGCACGACAACGAGACGCTCTTCGACGCGCTGGCGTACAAGCTGCCGCAGCGGACGCCGATGGCCGACCGGGTGCGCATGCAGGTGTTGTCGCTGGCCACGGTCCTGCTGGCGCAGGGGACGGCGTTCGTGCACGCGGGCAGCGAGCGGCTGCGGTCGAAGTCCCTCGACCGCAACTCCTACGACTCCGGCGACTGGTTCAACCGGCTGCTGTGGGACTGCGCTTGCGGGAACGGGTTCGGCGCGGGCCTGCCGCCCAGGGCCGAGAACGAGGACAGGTGGCCGTACGCCAGGCCGCTGCTGGCCGACCCGGCGCTGAAGCCCGGCTGCGCGGCGATCGCGGCCTGCCGGGCCGGGTTCGGGGAGCTCCTGCGGATCAGGGCGTCGTCGCCGGCGTTCGCGCTGGGGTCCGCGGCCGAGGTGCGCCGGCGGCTGTCGTTCCCCGCGTCGGCCGAGGGCGTGATCACGATGCATGTGGACACGTCCGGGCTGGATCCTCGGTGGTCGTCGGTCAGCGTGGTCTTCAACGCCACCCCGTCGGCGCGCACCCAGGTCGTGGAGTCGCTGGCGGGGCAGGCGGTGTCGCTCCACCCCGTACAGGCGGCTTCCGGCGATCCAGTCGTACGTGAGTCCGCGTTCGACCTGGCCACCGGCACGCTGACGGTGCCGGGCCGCACGGTGGCGGTGTTCGTGGGTGTGATGCGATAGACGTATGGAGCTGCGCGAGCTCCCGCCGCCGCGACTTTACCCCCGTGCACAGCGCAACCATCGATCAGCAAGGGGTGAACGAAATGACCGCAGAGCTGTCGGGCATCGGGGCTCTCATCACCGGAGGCAACAGCGGCATAGGGCTGGCCACGGCCCGCGCGCTGGTCCGGCTCGGGGCCGAGGTGGTCCTGTCGGGCCGGAACGCGGCACGGGGCGAGCAGGCCGTGGCGGAGCTGCGCGAGCTGGGCGGCAGGGCCCATTTCGTGGCGGCCGAGCTGCATGACCAGGAGTCCGCCCGCTCGCTGGCCCGCGCCGCGACCGATCTGCTCGGCCATGTGGACGTACTGGTCAACAACGCCGGGGTCTACCCGTTCGGCCCCACGGACCAGATGAGCGAGAAGGACTTCGACTGGGTGTACGGGCTGAACGTCAAGGCCCCGTACTTCCTGGTGGCCGAGCTCGCTCCGGCCATGGCCGAGCGGGGGCACGGCGCGATCGTCAACGTGACCACGATGGCGGCGGAGTTCGGCGTGGCGGGCATGAGCCTGTACGGGTCGAGCAAGGCCGCCGTGGTGCTGCTGACGAAGTCGTGGGCGGCGGAGTTCGGACCGCGTGGCGTGCGGGTCAACGCGGTGAGTCCGGGGCCGACCCGTACCGAGGGCACCGCCGGCATGGGTGAGGACCTGGACCAGCTCGCGTCGGCCGCTCCCGCCGGCCGCCCGGGGACGCCGGAGGAGGTCGCCGAGGCGATCGCGTTCCTGGCGTCGCCGCGGGCGAGCTTCATCCACGGGACGACGGTCCACGTGGACGGCGGCCGCACGGCCGTCTGACGCGCAGAAATCCAGTCGGGCGCGGCGTACCGCGTCCGACCGGCGCCCTTGGGAAATCCTGCACCGGATATGGGTGCGACTTCCCGCGTAGGGGGAACAGTAACCAGGAATGCACATCACTGGCGTTGGCGGTCGCCGCAGCGCAGACTGGATAGACAGCGATCGCGTGGAGCAGTGGAGCACCCGTGGACAATCAGCTTGATCACATGCCGGTCCTGTCCCGTGGCAGACATCGCAACCCGAAACGCGGTGCCTGCTTCATGGAGCTGGCCTCCTACCTGGCAGGCGAGCGGTGGAGCGACCATCCGGCCTGCACCCACCCGTTGCTGGCAGCCCTCGCCCGCCTGGTCAACGACAACACCAGCGACGAAAGCCGCGCCAAGCTCGTCCGGCTCGTGCCGTCCATCATCGGCCTGGCCAGCGACGACCTGAGGGTGGACGCGCAGATCGCGCTGCGCTGCGCCACGACGGCCCTGCCGGTGGCGGCGGCCGAGCGCCAGCTCGCGCTGGCGGTGTCGGTGCTGGCGGCGGAGG
>NZ_JBFAMX010001024.1:0-2291 GCF_040659615.1 Nonomuraea sp. NPDC049784 | reverse complement strand
ATCTCGTCGAACTTCCCCCCGTAGGGCGGAGCCTCCGGCCAGCGTTGGCGGGACGAGCTGGTGGTGGGCGCGCCCAGCCACCGGTCGGGCGGGGCGGTGACCGTCTACTGGATGAAGGGGCGCAAGCCGTACCAGATCACGCAGAAGACGCCGTGGGTGCGGCAGGCGGCGAACGTGACCGACCAGTGGGGGGCGGCACTGGCGACCGGGGACTTCGACGGGGACGGCAAGGACGAGCTGGTCGTCGGCGCGCCCGCCGACAGCGTCACGCTGGACGGGCAGGGCTCGGCGACCGTGATCGACGTACGGGCGAAGCGGGCGCGGCTGCTCACCCAGAGCAGCCCCGGGATCAAGGGGGCCTCCGAGAAGTGGGACGCGTTCGGGGCCGCGCTGGCCACGGGCGACTTCAACGGAGACGGACGCGCCGACCTGGCCATCGGGGTTCCCGGCGAGGGCCTCAGCGCGAACCAGCGGGCCATGGACTACGGTGACGGCACCGTGGACGTCCTGTACGGGTCGCGGAGCGGGCTGACCACCCACAAGAGCGAGGCGTGGTCGCAGAACACGCTGGAGGGCGTGCCGCGGTACTACGACCGGTTCGGGGCGTCCTTGGCGGCCGGTGACTTCAACGGCGACGGCCACGACGAGCTGGCGATCGGCGTACCCGGGGAGAAGGCGGTCCAGGTGCTGGCCGGGCGGTCCTCTGGCGGGCTCACCCGGGTGGGGAACCTCCTGATCAAGGGCAAGGGGCGCGACTTCGGCGCCGCGCTGACCGCGCTGCCCTTGAACGAGCGTTATCGCACGCTGGGCAAGCAGCGGCCGCTCTACGGGCTGGTGGTGGCGGCGCCCGACCAGGGGCTCGTCATGTACGCGCCCGGCTCACGGAAGCAGGGGCTGAAGCTGGGCAAGGTGCGCCGGCTCAGCGAGGGCACCGGTCTGTACGGCTACACCTTCGGCTGAGGTCTTCTAGGAGGAGGTGGGGCCGGGTGCGGTGCCGGCGACGGGCAGGATCACCCTGAACAGCGCTCCCTTGCCCGGCGAGCCCTCCGCCATCACGATGCCGCCGTGCGCCTCCACGAGCGTGGCCGCGATCGACAGCCCCAGCCCCGACCCGCCCGCGCTCCGGGCCGGATCCGCGCGGTAGAACCGCTCGAACACCCGCTCGGCCACCTCCGGAGGGAACCCGGGCCCTTCGTCGGCCACCTCCACCACCGCCTGGTCGCCGTCCAAGCCGACCCGCACCTGGAAGGGCGTGCCGGGCGGCGTGTGGGTGAGGGCGTTGGTGACGAGGTTGTTGATCACCTGCCCCAGCCGCGACTCGTCCCCCGTCACGATCACCTCCCCCTCGCCTCCGAACAGCCGCCTCAGCTCGATCTTCCGGTCCGGTGCCAGCGTCTGGGCGTCGATCACGGCGGTGGCGGCGAGGCTGAGCAGGTCCACGGGCCGCCGGGCCAGCTCCCGCCGCTGGTCGAGCCGGGCCAGCAGCAGCATGTCCTCCACGAGCAGCCCCATGCGCGCCGCCTGCCCTTCGATGCGGCTCAGCAGCCGTACGGCCTCGGCCAGGTCCTTCTCCTTCCCCAGCCGGTACAGCTCCGCGAACCCCCTGATCGAGGTCAGCGGCGTACGCAGCTCGTGCGAGGCGTCGGCCATGAACCTGCGCATCAACTCCTCGGACCGCCTGGCCGCCGTGGCGGACTGGCGGGCCGACTCGGCCGCCGCCTCCCGCTCGTGCGCCGCCACCTCGATCTGGGCGAGCATGCTGTTGAGCGAACGGCCGAGCTTGCCGACCTCGGTGGTGCCCGCCCAGAGGGGAACGCGGCGTGACAGGTCGCCGTCCGCGATGTCGTTGGCCGTGCGGGCGATCTCACGGAGCGGGCGCAGGCTGCGGCGAACCAGCCAGTAGCAGCCGAACCCGAGCACCACCAGCGTGCCGCCGCCGCCGACCGCGACGATCAGGATGAGCTGGGACACCGTGGCGTCCACTTCGCTCAGGTTGACGGCGATCACCCGGCTCTCGCCGTCGCGGCCCGCCACGGCGACGACGCGCCAGCTCGGCCCCTCGGCGGCGCGCGACTCGACGGTGAAGGGGCGGCCGTTGAGCGCGACGACCTGGAGGAAGCTGAGCTTGGGCAGCGCGGGCATGTGGTCCTCGGTCGACTCGCTCAGCGTCCTGATCGGAGCGCCGCCGGCGTCCAGGAGCACCGAGTAGAACAGGCCGTAGAAACGCTGCGGGCGCGCGCCGGGACGGGGCTGCTCAGGCATCGGGGGCGGGTCGCGGAGCGGGCGTCTGG
>NZ_JBFAMX010001023.1:0-2297 GCF_040659615.1 Nonomuraea sp. NPDC049784 | reverse complement strand
CGCCCACTGCGCGACGGTCAAATCACCCCGACCCACACAAAGATCGTCTCGGAAGTGGACCACCCAGGTGATCCACTTCTGAAACAGGCCCTAGTAGGCATCCTCGGCGCTGGCCTGTTCGCGGGCTGCGAGGATGTCCGGCACGTGGGCCTCGGCCCACTGCCGCACCGCACGCAGCGGAACCAGCAGGGAGCGGCCGAGGTCGGTCAGGGCGTATTCGACGTGTGGCGGGTTGCCGCCCAGATCAGTGCGGGCGAGCAGGCCGTCGGCCTCCATGGCGCGCAGGGTCTCGGTCAGCGCCTTCGGCGTGATCCCACGGATGTGAGCCTTGAGTTCGGTGAACCGCATCGGCGCCTGCTCCAGGGCGTTGACGACGAACACCGTCCAGCGCGCTCCGATGCGGTGCAGCACGGTGCGGCTCGGGCAGGTCGCCGCCATGATGTTGTACGCCTTACCCACGCAGTTCCTCCCGGTAGCGTTGAAGATACCGGTATCCAATCTATACCGTCGCGGACATGAGCGAGAACCTGACAGGCAAGCGCATCCTGGTCGTCGGCGGGGTCCGCGGCATCGGCGCCGAGATCGTCCGCCGTACCGAACACGCCGGCGCCCGCGTCGTCGTCGCCGCACGGTCCGGCACAGAGGTGCAGATCGACGTCACCAACGAGACTGCCATCGCTGTGGCAGCGGAGTCTCTCGGCGGCTTCGACCACGTGATCTCCACCGCGTCGGCTCACCACGACGTGCCGGTGGCTGCCCTAGAGCACGACAAGATCCACGCCGCGTTCGCCGCCAAAGTCATCGGCCCGCTGTTGCTGGCCAAGCACTTCGCGCCCCGAATGCCAGCCGGCGGGTCGTTCCTGTTCTTCTCCGGCATCGTGGGCTGGAAGCCCAAGCCCGGCACCGTCATCAAGGGCACCGCGAACGCCGCCCTGGCCGCGCTGGTCACCCACCTGGCCGTTGAGCTCGCACCGCTGCGCGTCAACGCGATCGCGCCCGGCATCACCGACTCCGGCGCCTGGGACCGGCTCCCCGACGAGCGCCGCCGCGCCCTGTACGACGGCGCGGCCTCAGCCTCCCTCGCCGGCAGGGTCGGGACGCTCGACGACGTCACCGACACCACCGTGTGGCTCTTGGGCGCGGGATGGGTCACGGGCGAGACGATCCACGTCGACGGCGGCACCCGACACCACTGATCCCTCAGCCACCGGCCGTAGGCCGTGTCTGTGACTCACGGAGCTGGGTGGCGCGGAATACTCGGTGGTAAATGGCGTACTGCCGGGCTCGATGTACCGGATAAGGGACCGTTATCCGGTACATCACCACCCGCCCAGCCATGCCGACCTGCGGATCCACCCTGACGGCGGTCGCGCGACTCGCGCACGTTATCCGGTACATCGACGCCTGGTGTCATCCCGATCAACGCCATATAGCGCCGATACACGTACGCCGGACTCCGGCCAACGTCACAGCCGTGTCCGTGGCCGTGTCAAAGTAGCCGCAGGTGGCCGGGTTGAGGTCACCGCTGGTGGCCCGCAAGGTGGTGGCCCTGTCGGCGATGAACATCGGCGACCCGTACGAACTTCAACCCTCCCGCTGGCGCGGCGACCGCAACAAGGAGGCCGAGGAGGCGGCCGTCGCCAGCGGCCTGACCTGGACCAGCCTGCGGGCGAGCAGCTTCGCCGGCAACACCGCACAGGCGTGGGGCGCCCAGATCCGCTCCGGCGACGTCGTCCGCTACGTGCACGCTCGGTTCCGGGAGTCGGTACTGGACGAGCATCTGGCCGATGTCGCGGCCCGTGCACTGCTCACCGACGAGCTGGCCGGCCGCAGGCTGGAGCTCACTGGCCCGCAGTCGCTGTCGCACGAGGAGATGGTGGCCGTGATCGCCGCCACGCTTGGCAGGCCTCTGCGCTTCGAGGAGCTGTCGCCGCACACCGTCGCCGCACACCTGGTCGACAACGGACTGCCCGAACCATGGGCGCGCGCCCTGATGGCCCGCTATGAGCACTACCTCGACCGCGACCAGCATCCCGTGACCGGCGAGGTGGACAAGATCCTCGGCCGCCCGGCGCGAACCTACGGCGACTGGGTGGCCGACCACCTCGCCGCCTTCCGGAACCGGTGAGCCGTCCGATGTCTACCGCCTACGTCGTCACCGCACTGGTGACCATCGCCTTCAACACCTTCTCCGGCTTCGCCGCCATGACCCGGCTCAAGCCAATCATGCGCACCCTCGGCCCGGCGCTGCACCGGGCCGGCGTGCCGGAATCATGGCTGGTCTGGCCGATCGGCGC
>NZ_JBFAMX010001022.1:0-2303 GCF_040659615.1 Nonomuraea sp. NPDC049784 | reverse complement strand
TCGGTGAGGTCTCCACGCGCCATGTCGATGGCCTACCAGGATTGCCGACCGTGCCGCAGGCGATCCCCGTGATTTCAACTCCGTACAGGCTCTAGATGGGTCAGGCGGTCTTGACGGCGGACAGGTCGAACTCGAGCGTGATCTTGTCGGAGATCATCACTCCGCCGGTCTCGAGCACGGCGTTGTAGGTGATGCCGAAGTCCTTGCGGTTGATCACCGTGCTGCCCTCGAAGCCGACCCGGGTCAGACCCTGGGCGTCGACGGCCGTGCCGGTGTAGTCGAGGGGGACGGTGAGCTGCCGGGTCACCCCGCGGATCGTCAGGTCGCCGGTGACCTCGAAGCTGTCGCCGCCCGTGTGCTTGACGGAGGTGGAGTCGAAGGTGATGTGCGGGTGGGCGGCGGCGTCGAGGAAATCGCCGGTGCGCAGGTGGTCGTCGCGGAGCTGGTTGCCGGTCTGGATGCCGATCACGTCGAGGACCACGTGGGCGGTGGAGGCGGCGGGATTGCCGGCGTCCAGGTGGGCGGTGGCTTCTTGGACGGGGATGCTGCCGCGCACCTTGGTCACCATCGCGTGCCGGGCGACGAAGCCGAACCGGCTGTGCGCGGGGTCGATGGTGTAGGCGCCGGTGAGCTCGCTCGGATACATGGTCGTGCTCCCATTCCATTTAGTTCAGCGCTGGAAAATTCGGCACGACAGTACCTAGGTTTATTTCAGTGCGCAACTTTCCAGTACGATCGCTTCATGACGCGATGGCTCACCGACGACGAACAGCACGCCTGGCGCACCTTCGGGCTGGCCACCCGCCTGCTGACCGACCGCCTGGAACGCGACCTGCTGGCCGCGGCCGACATGCCGCCCACCTACTACGAACTGCTCGTCCTGCTGTCGGAGGCCCCCCAGCGCACCATGCGCATGAGCGAGCTCGCCCACTGGACCAACTCCAAGCCCAGCCGCATCTCACACGCGGTCAACAAGCTCGAACAGAAGGGCTGGGTGCGCCGGGAGCACTACGCCGACGACCGGCGCGGCTGGCTGGCCGTGCTCACCGACGACGGACTCGCCGCGCTCCGCGCCGCCGCCCCGCAGCACGTCGCCAGCGTCCGCGAGCACCTGATCGACCTGCTCACCCCGGAACAACTGCGGCAACTATCGGACATCAGCAAGGTCCTGCTCGACCACCTGACCGAGCGGGACCGTACAGCTGAGCGGACGTGACGATCCCAGGGATGAGGCTCTAGCCGGGCCGCATCACAGAGCCTGGTGCGACGAAACCCCTGCTCAGAAGCGGCATGGCGGCTAATCGCGGGTTTCTCAACGGCACCCCACGTTGCCAAGATCGGCCAGGTGCAGACAAGCACGCGAAGGCGGGCGAGCGGGGCCAGGAGGCGCACACAGGCGCCGGCCCGAGGGGGCAGAGTGCACAGGCACAGGCACGGGGCGGGGTTATCGGGTGGCGGGGCGGAAGCCGGGGCCGAGGTCGGTGGTTCCCGAGCACACGTGGTCTCTGAAGGCTCGCACAGCCGGCGTCAGTCGCGCCCCCTTGGACCAGCTCACCCCGATCGTCCTGAACACCGGCGGAGACAGCGGGATCTCCACCACACCCGAAGTGGACTGGGAGCGGGCCGCCCCCGGGGTGGAGCGGGGCAGGATCGCCACGCCGAGCCCCGCCGCCACCAGCCCCCGTACGGTCTCCGACTCCTGCCCCTCGAACGCGATCCTCGGCTCGAACCCCGCCGCCACGCACAAGTCATCGGTGATCTGGCGCAGCCCGTACCCGTGCTCCAACGTCACCAGTTCCTCCCCCGCCAGCTCGGCCGGCCGCACCCGCGCCCGGTTCGCGAAGCGGTGGGACGGCGGGACGGACAGCACCAGCTCCTGGTCGGCGAGCGGGGTGCCGGCCAGGTCGGGGTCGTCCAGGGGCATCGGGGCGACGAACACCAGGTCGATCGCGCCCTCACGGAGCGCTCCCAGCATGTCCTGGCGCGAGCCCTGGACGAGGCTGTAGCGAATGCCGGGGTGGCGTTCGCGGAAGCCGACGATGAGGGCCGGCACGAGCTCGCGGCCCAGGAGATGGAGGAAGCCCAGGACGACGCGGCCGGTGGTCGGGTCGATCTCCTCGCGGACCTCACGGGCGGCGGTGGCCATCGTGGTGAGGGCATGGGTGGAGGCGGCGGCCAGGGTACGGCCCGCCCGGGTGAGGCGGATGCCGCGGCCGGAGGGGACGACGAGCGGGGCGCCGATCAGGTCAGCCAGGGCGGCGAGGCGGCGGCTGGCCGTGGGCTGGGGGATGCCGAGGAGTTCG
>NZ_JBFAMX010001021.1:0-2307 GCF_040659615.1 Nonomuraea sp. NPDC049784 | reverse complement strand
CGGCGCGATCGGGGCGGACGAGCTCGACGAGCGGCTGAGCGGCGGCGCGCAGGTGCTGGACGTTGCCATGGACATTGCCCGGGAGGTGATCCAAGCCGCCTCCAACGCCCGCCCGCTGGGCAAGATCCACCTGGCGATCACCCGCTCGACCTCGATGGACTGCAGGACACGGCGGCTCGACAGCGAGGCGTCGGTGATCCTGATCCCCATCGGCGTCCTCGCCCGGATCCGGGCCCTGGCCCGCAGGTTCCTCCTCCAAGTGGGCCAGGACCAGCCCGACACCCTGGTGGCCGGGTCCGCGATCGACGTGCGGGACCACCCGTGGGAGCTCGCGCCGGGACTCCGGCCGGTCTTCGGCGAGGACGTGGAGGACTACTGGGAAGCCCTGGACGGCTTCAACCGGCGCACCCCGGACGAGGAGGAGAACGAGGGGTTCGCAGACCTGGCCGTGCTTCACGGCTTCCACTACCTCGCGCTGCACGAGCTGGGGCACATCTTCGGTCTCCACGACCGCCTGCTCGAACTCGCCCGGGCACACGATCCGCGCATCCCGCAGCACCTCACCCTCCGCGCGCTGCGCCGCGGGATGGAGGAGGGCGCAGACGTGTTCGCCGCCCACAACTTCGCGCCCAGCCTGATCCACCACCCGAGCACAGCGCGGTCCGCCGACGACCCCGACCTGTTCTTCCCGATGATCTCGTTCGTGGTCACCATGGTCTTCGGCATGTATGACGTGCACCGCAAGACCGTCTACGACTACGCGGAGGGGTTCTACCCTCATCCGCTGATCCGTTACGAGTTCTGGGACGAGGCGACGACCACCGGCCTGCGCCAGAGGTGGACGGGGCCGATCGACGAGGCGGCCGAATACCGCAGGGCCGGCTGGCAGTTCTGCATGGACTGCTTCCACCGCCTGGAGTGGGAATGCTTCTCAGGCGAGTTCGGCAGCCCAGAGGACGGCGACACAGGCAGGTACGTCCCCGTCACGGCCCTCAAGTACGGCGGCGCCGCAGCACTGGTACCGCTCATGCGCGCCGACAACCAACTCTGGCTCGAGGTCGAATCCATCGCTGAACGGCTCGCCGGTTCCTGATCAGAGCGGAACTAGCCGGATCCTGGACGAGTCAGGAGGGGTATTCCACGCTGTCACCGAGACAACTGAGATCGTCATGGGAAAGCACGGGCTCCTGAGTGAGCTGCGCGTTCTCCGCCGACGCCATGCAGCAGGAAGCTCTCGAGGCGCTGGTCAAGAGCGCGGCAGGCAGCCTGGACGAGAGCATGCGCGAGCAGGCCGGCAAGGTTCTTGAAGGGCAGGAGGCCAGGCAACGTCAGGCACACAGACGCAAGTCGAAGGCGTTGCGGGCCTCCTCCTGCCATTGCCGCACGACCACGTCGGCCAGGATCTGAGCAGCGGCTTTCACGTCGGTGGCGGGGCCAGAGGCATCCGATGATGCCTGCGGGTATCGGGCCCAGGCCACCAGCGCGGCAACGAATCCGGCGCCGGGCAGGACTACCGCGAGCAGATCCAGCGGGTGAGCCTTTTCCGTCCAATTCACCGCCAGCACCGCCGCCGCCAGCGTCGCCACCAGCGTGGCGATGGCCAGCGAGGCTGGCCAAGTTCTCGAATGCAAGAAGTGTCTACTCACTCTCTCGTCGAAGCTGGACGTTCATCACCATGATGGGGTTGCGGGCTCACATGTTCGGATTGCGCCCCTTCGAGCTGCTCTTCGCAAGCGGCGATCTCTACGGGAAGCTGGGCCAGCTTGCCGAGGAGTTGTTGCTCCTCTCGAAGGAAGTCGAAGAAGTCGCCGGGCTCGAGCGACATCTCGACGACGATGTTCTCCCAGTCGGCTAGGTCGTCTACGGCGGCCCAGAGCCGCTCCCAACGCGATGGCGGTTCAGGTCCCTGCCAGACGGCTGTGTTCAGGAGCAAGGGGTGGTCGACCAGCACGGTGAGGGCGTAGCTGCGCGGCACCAGGCGTTGCTCGACGGCGCGGCCCCAGAAGGCTAGTGCCTCTACATATGGGACGGCGTCGCGATGCCCCACGCCGCAGAACGGCGAACCGGGCTGCTCTCCGGAGTGCGGGATCGTCATGAGGGGAGACCTCCTCGTCGGTGGGCTGGCTGTCCCAGAGGTTGACGGTTTCGCGGACGCGAAGCGGATGAATGCTTGGTCACGGCTCGTAGAAGTCGTTGTCGTCGTCCAGGTTCTCCACGATGGGCACGGGCGGCTTGTCGGACGGTTCCCCGAAGAAGTCGTCCGGGTCGTCGCCGTACGGACCGCGCGCGGGGCTGCGCTCGGCGTCG
>NZ_JBFAMX010001020.1:0-2309 GCF_040659615.1 Nonomuraea sp. NPDC049784 | reverse complement strand
GGCCGGCGGCCGTGCTGGCGGCGACCGCCGGCACCCAGATGGTGCTGCACCAGCTCTTCGAGCGGCTCTCGCCGGCCGCGGGGGCGAGCCCGGGACACGGGCATCCCGCGCCCGGCATGGCGCTGGTGCATCTCACGGTCGCGGCCCTGACGGCGTGGTGGCTGCATCGGGGCGAGCGCGCGCTGTGGCTCATGATCCGCCTCTACGCCGGGCCGCCGCCGCTCATCCGGCTGCTCGCCGCCGCCCCGGCCGAGGTCACTGCCGAGCTCACCACTCCCTCGTGGCGGCCGGTGACCCCCGATCTCCCCGTGTACGCCGGCAGGACCGTCCCCGGCGCGATCAGCAGGCGAGGCCCGCCCGGCGGGCCAAGGCACTTCGGCTGAAGTACATGTCCCTTGGCACGCCCAGCTGGGGCGTACCCTTGCCATTGCCCGGACGGCGCCACGCGCGCGGCCCGGAAGATCGTTCTGGAGACCCATCATGGCGTTCCTGCCACGTCACATCCTCGGGGCGGCACTCGCGTGCGCCCTCGCCCTGATGTTCACCGCTTCCCCGGCGCTGGCCCACGACTCACTCAAGAGCAGCTCACCCGCCAAGAACGCGCAGGTCGGCTCGGTCGACGAGATCGAGCTCGAATACAGCGCCGGCGTCAAGTTCCCGTTCGTCGTGCTGCACGACGCGGCGGGCAAGGCGGTCCCGCTCGGCAAGCCGCGGCTCGCCGGTCCGAAGGTGCTCACCGACGTGGCCCAGCCACTCGCGCCGGGCGCCTACGTCATCGCCTGGCGCGTCGTTTCATCTGACGGGCATCCCATTGAGGGCGAAATCCCCTTCAGCGTGAAAGGATCAGCTTCTTCATCGGCCACCGGCAAGGGACCGACGGCGAGCACGCCGCCTCAGGCGGCAGCGTCCGCCGCGGCGCCTACTGCGGCCGGCGAGCAGCCCGCGGCGGCGTCGGGGGGTGTTCCCGGCTGGATCTGGGGCGGGCTGGCGGTGCTTGTCGTGCTGGGTGCGCTCGTCCTGATCTGGACCGCGCGCCGCGGCCCAGATCGGGAGGAAGTGGATGCGGATTGAGGAAGCCCGGCAGATCGCCCGGCAGTGGGTGCTGGAGGAGGGCGCCGCACTGCCGGGCTTCGACGGGGCGTTCCTGACCGGGTCGGCCCTGTGGGCCGACCCGGCCGATGAGCTGGCCCCGACCTCCGACGTGGACGTCATCGTGGTCGCGGACAAGCCGGCCCATCTGGGAAAATTCACCTACAAGGGGATCTTGCTCGAGGTCTCCTCCGTTCCCGTGCTCGGCTCCGCTCACGACGTGCTGAGCGACTACCACCTGGCCGGCAGCTTCCACCTCCCGTGCGTGCTGGCCGACCCGTCCGGGCGGCTCACCGAGATCCAGCGGGATGTCTCGCGCGACTTCGCCCAGCGGCCATGGATCCTGGCCCGCTGCACCAACGCCATGGACCGGGTGCGCGGGTTCGTCAACGGCATCGACGAGCGCGCGTCCCTGCCCGACCAGGTCGCCTCGTGGCTGTTCGGCACTGGGGTGACCACACACGTCCTGCTGGTGGCCGGGCTGCGCAACCCCACGATCCGCCTCCGGTACGTCGCCGTGCGCGACCTGCTCGCCGAGCACGGGCGGCTGGACTTCCACGAGAGCCTGCTCGACCTGCTGGGCTGCGCGAACCTCAGCGCGGCGCGGGTCGGGCGGCATCTGGCCGCCCTGGAGAAGGTGTTCGACGCGACGGCCGCCGTGCGGGCGCCCTCGTACCGGTTCGACTCCGACATCTCCCCGCTGGCGCGGCCGATCGCCATTGACGGCACCCGGGACCTGATCCGGCGCGGGCTGCATCGGGAGGCGGTCTTCTGGCTGGTGGCCACGTACGCGCGCTGCCTGGCGAAGCGGTCGGCGGCCGGTGAGTCGGGCTACGAGGACGGCTTCCGCGAGCTGCTGGCCGACCTGGGGGCCGAGACGCGCAAGGACCGCCGCCGCCGGGGAGACCTCGTCCTGGCGGCGCTGCCGGGAGTGTGGCAGACCGCGATGGCCTTGTGCTGACAGGTCACGCCACGTAAGGAGTCGCCCGCCGGGCGGTGAACTCCTGGCGACGTGCCTTAATCCCGCACGTCCAGCCCCAGGGCCGTGGCCACGACCGTCGCCTGGAAGGGGTCGATGATCGCGCCCTTGAGCGTGACAGTGTGCGGGTCGAGCGTGCTCAGGTCGCTGCCGCGCAGGTCGCACCGCGTCAGGTCGGCGCCGCGCAGCGACGCCCCGGACAGATCGGCCCGGCGCAGCTCGGCGCCCACCAGCCGGGCCC
>NZ_JBFAMX010001019.1:0-2312 GCF_040659615.1 Nonomuraea sp. NPDC049784 | reverse complement strand
GCCCTGTCCGACGCCGCGGCGGGCCGTCTAGATCCGTCTCCTCCCCACCAGCCCTTCAACCGCGCGCGGGTCGACTCGCCGTACTCAGGCCCCCTCCACTATCTCCAAGCCGAAAAGCGTGAATGGATGGGCACCACGCGGCGCGGCTCAGCGTGAATGCGACCGGGGGCTATGCCCATCACGTTCGTGCACGGCTCCCCCGGCATCCCGCCCACACATCAGCCTGCTTCACCGCGTTGCACCGTTGCTGATCACTTACTGTCCTCCCGCGCCTTCCCCTTCATGACAGATGTCAGATACGGCTGATGACATCGCCCTCTACGCGCGGCCGCTGAACTGACACGACACTTGGCGGTATGTCCAGACAACAGCTGACGTTCGCAGACGAGCTCATCCTGCTTGCTCATCGGGAGAGCGACGGTAAGCAGTTGATCCCCAACAATGTGCTGAACATCAGCCTCACCGCCGCCGAGCTGGCCGAGCTGGCCGCTCTCGGGAGAGTGGAGCTGAGGGGCGCCGATCTGGCCGTGGTGGACAGGCAGCCGGTCGGTGACGCGCAGCTGGACGCCGTGCTCTCCCAGATGGTCAAGGTGGGCAAGGCGCTGCCGCCCAGCAAATGGCTGATCAGGATCAACCCGGTGCGCTGGGGCCGGCATTACCTGCGGCGCCTCGCGGAGCGAGGCGCGTTCAAGGCCGATAAGTCCCGGGTCCTGGGGCTCTTCCCGGTCGAACGGTACGCATACGACGACACCGAGTTGGTGCGCGAGGTCACCGAGCGGCTCGGCCAGGTGGTGCGCGGCCGGAAGCCGGACGCCCGCACCATCACCCTGTTCGCCCTGACCCACCACAGCGGCGTGCTTAAGCACCTGATCGCCATCGACGACGAGAAGCGGATCGACGAACTCGTCAGGGACGACTGGGCGGGACAGGCCGTCAAGACCTACGTCGACAAGACCACGACCAAGGCCGGCGACTCAGGTGACATGGTGACGCTGCTGGCCGCGGGTGGGTCGTAGCATCATCCAGTACCGTCGGCACCATCGCGGTCCGCTGCATGGTCATTCCTCTCCTTGACCAGGGAACGACCGATTCCGGATGAATCATCACTACGTTCCAGCGTGCTGGCATGCCCTCGCCATGGCACTCCACCGCGGTCGCTGACTGACGCAATCAGCATGCCGCCATAAGGGACGAGCCCTATGATCAGTTCGTCCTGATCGTTGAGATTCGGAGAAGACGTCAATCTCATGCGCCGCGCCATGGTCCTTCTAGGCGTCGTCGCCCTCGCCGTCGGCGCGTTCACCCTCTTGTACCGGGGCCCGGGACAACCGTTCATCCGCGGTTACGTGAGCGACGTCGGCGCCACCATGCTGGTCTACGCGTTCTTGGGGCTGCTGTGGCGCACCACCGCCGCACGCCGCACCCTGGCCACGGCCGCGATCGCCGCCGCCGTCGAGTTCTACCAAATAGTCGGCATGACCCCGCCGGGCATCGGCGGTGTCCTGGTCGGCGCGTTCCCCGACCCATGGGACCTGGTCGCTTATGCCATCGGTGTGGTCGCGGCCCTGGCCTGGGAACGCCGATCGGTCCGATCCGATGATCAGACCGGCCGACTATCGGACGCCACCCCACCGGCACGTTGACGGTACAGATGCCCCACAGCGGCGAGGTCATCGGGTTCGTCCTGCGCGGCGGCCAGCGTCGCAAAGCAGGACCGTCGTATCTCAGGACAAGCGGGGGCATCGCATCGCGTTTCTCTTGATCGCGGTCAGTCATTGTCGTGCTTCCAGGAGCTCAGGTAGTAACGGTGATCAAGAGATGACGTGGCCGTCGACCAGGCTTTTCCGCTGGACACACCCGCGGGGAAGGAAACAAGACCGCAGTTGCGGGCTGACGCACGCGAGGCGATGCCAGCTCCTGGCCAGGCTCCTGTGGCGACGCCTCGCGTGCAGTGCAGGGCGGCGGTGGCGGCTATCGGTAGGCCGTTGCTTGGAGGGTGTACAGCTCACGGTAGAGGCCGTCTTCGGCCATCAGTGTTTCGTGATTGCCCTGCTCGATGATCTTGCCGTGATCGAGGACGTAGATGCGGTCGGCGTAGCGGACGCTGGCCAGGCGGTGGGTGATGAGCAGGACGGTGCGGCCGTCGGCGTGGGTGCGCAGGCCTTCGAACGCGGCATGTTCGGCGCGCGCGTCAAGGGCGGCGGTGGGTTCGTCGCAGATGAGCAGGTCGGCGTCGCGGTGGAAGCCGCGGGCCACGGCGATGCGCTGCCACTGGCCGCCGGACAGTTCGCAGCCGTCCTTGAAGCGGCGAT
>NZ_JBFAMX010001018.1:0-2319 GCF_040659615.1 Nonomuraea sp. NPDC049784 | reverse complement strand
CCCTGCGCCACTTCGACCTCATCCGCGCCGACGTGGCCGCCGCCGCCGGCCAGATCACCGGCGAGCTGCGCCTGGCCAGCCTCCCCAGCGCCACCGGCACGCTCGTCGCCAAGCTCCTGCGCGCCTTCACCGACCGCTACCCGCAGGTACGGGTCCGCCTGTTCGAGGGCGTGGACGACGACATCCGCGAATGGCTGCACCGCGGCGCCGCCGAGGTGGGCGTCGTCACCCTCCCCGCCCCCGGCCTGCACACCGTCCACCTCAGCACCCACGACATGGTCGCCGTGCTGCCCGCCGGCCACCCCCTGACCGCCCGCCCGGCCATCACCCTCGCCGACCTGGCAGGCCGGCCGTTCATCCTGACCACCGCAGGCTGCCGCCCACTGATCATGGGCGCGGCGCTGGCCGCCCAGGTCCAGTTCGACATCGCCTTCGAAGCCAGCGGCCCCGCCGCCATCCTGGAGATGGTGGCCGCGGGGCTGGGCGTCAGCATCGTCCCCACGCTGGGCCTGCCCGCCGACCTGGGCGCCGTCGTCACGCGACCCCTCGAGCCGGTGATGACCCGTTCCCTGGCCTTGGCCGTCCCGTCGCCGGCCGACTGCGCCCCGACGGCGCGAGCCTTTCTCGACCAGCTCGGCGCCTTTACAACGTAGATTTCCTACGGAACGTGCGCGTGCTTGGGGTACATGAACACGGCCGCCGCGGCCAGCCCGCCGCTGCGCCCGGCCCAGGCCTGCGCGAGCAACCGTTGGACGACCTCACGCTCGGCGCGTCGACCTCGAAGCATCGTCTGGTTCCCCCGCAGGCGTCAGCCGGTGTCCGCCAACATCGCTTTCCGCCCAAGACTAGGCGATTGCCGCCGAAGCACTACTAGGCGATCGTCGCCGACGCGAACAGCGCCAGCCCGCGGTGAGGCTGATACCGCGAGTCCTACCGTCGCAGGTTGCATCGGCTGCGGCCGTTGCGCCGATCGACGGTGGACGCGCCAGGCAGAGCAGTTCGGTTCGCACCGGAAGGACGATCATGTCGACCACCACCGTCAGCACCCTGTCCATAGCCGCCCGTAATCTGATCAACGGACAGTGGAGTGACGCCGGCTCCCTGCACGAGTCGATCAACCCCTCCACCGGCGACGTCGTCGGCACCTATGTCTCAGCGGGCCGGGCCGAGGCGCAAGCCGCGATCGCCGCCGCGCGCACCGCGTTCGACACCACCGGCTGGTCCCGCGACGCGTCGCTGCGAGCCCGGGCCCTCAACGAACTGGCCGACCGGCTCGCCGAACGCGTCCCTGACATGAGCCGTACTCTGGCCAGGGAGAACGGCAAGCTGCTCGCGCAGACGACCTGGGAGGTGTCGCTCTCCGTCGACTGGCTGCGCTACAGCGCCGCCTCCGCGCTCACCCAGATCGCCGGCCGAGCCGGCGAACCCCAGCCGGGTACCTACTTCCACTCGACCCCCGAGGCGATGGGGGTCGCCGGCATCATCGCACCGTGGAACTCCCCGGTGATCCTGCTGGTCCGTGCCCTCGGGCCGGCGATCGGCGCCGGCTGCACGACGGTGGTGAAGATGCCCGGGCAGACCGCCCTGACCAACGCTCTGTTCGCCGAGGCCGTCGCCGCCACCAAGTCCCTGCCCGCGGGTGTGGTCAACATCCTCACCGAAGCAGGCAACGAGGTGGCACCGTTCCTGGTCGAGTCGCCGGACGTCGACGTGCTCAGCTACACCGGCAGCACACACGTCGGCCGCGCCATCGCCGCCGCGGCCGCGCCGACGCTCAAGCGTGTCAACCTCGAACTGGGCGGCAAGACCCCGATGATCGTCTTCGACGACGCCGACCTGGACATCGTGGTCCCGCAACTGGTGATGAGCTGCATCCTGATGAACGGGCAGTTCTGCTGCACCGGCTCGCGGGTGCTCGCTCAGCGCGGCATCGCCGATGAGCTGCGTACCCGGCTGGCCGCCGCGCTGGAGGCCGTCAAGGTCGGGCCCGCGGAAGATCCTTCCAGCCAGCTGGGGCCGCTGATCGACAAGGCCGGCGTCGCCAGGGTGGACCGCATCGTCGCCGAGGCCGCCTCCTACGCCAAGGTCATCGTCAGGGGCGGGCCCGTCACCGATCCCGAGCTGGCCGGCGGCGCGTTCTACCGCCCTTCGCTGGTTGAGGTGGAACGACTCGACGTCCCCGTGGTGCAGCAGGAGGTGTTCGGTCCCGTCCAGACCTTCGAGGTCTTCGACGATGAGGCCGACGCACTTCACCGGGCGAACGCCACGGAGTTCGGCCTGGCCGCGTCCGTGTTCACCGGCAGCGACATCCGGGCCCGC
>NZ_JBFAMX010001017.1:0-2327 GCF_040659615.1 Nonomuraea sp. NPDC049784 | reverse complement strand
CGAACCCGCCGCCGCGGCCAGTCACCCCGGCCTGCTGCACACCCAGGCCGACTTCGACCGCATGCGTTCCATGGTCAACGCCGGAGCCCAGCCGTGGAAGGCGGGCTGGGACAGGCTCGTGGCCAACTCCCACTCCCAGAGCACCTGGACCCCCAACCCGCAGGCGACGATCATCCGCGGTGGCGACGGGCAGAACTACGGCATCCTCTACAACGACATCCACGCCGCCTACCAGAACGCGCTGCGCTGGAAGGTCAGCGGCAGCACCGCGCACGGCGACAAGGCGCGCGACATCCTCAACGCCTGGTCAGGCACGCTCACCACGGTCACCGGCAACGCCGACCGGTTCCTCGCCGCCGGCATCTACGGATACCAGTTCGCCAACGTCGGCGAGATCATGCGCGGCTACAGCGGCTTCGACCTGGCCCGCTTCCAGCGAATGATGCTCAACGTCTTCCACCCACTCAACGAGAGCTTCCTCACCAACCACAACGACGCCTGCATCACCAACTACTGGGCCAACTGGGATCTGTGCACCATGAACTCGATCCTGGCCATCGGCGTGCTCTGCGACCGCCAGGACCTCATCGACCGGGCCGTCACATACTTCAAGACGGGCGCGGGCAACGGCTCGATCATGCACGCCATCCCGTTCCTGCACGGCGGCGGGCTCGCGCAGTGGCAGGAGAGCGGGCGCGACCAGGGCCACACCACGATGGGCGTCGGCCAGATGGGCGCCTTCTGCGAGATGGCCTGGAACCAGGGCATCGACCTGTACGGCTACGCCGGCAACCGGTTCATGCAGGCGTGTGAGTACATCGCCAAGTACAACCTGGGCGAGGACGTGCCGTTCACCGCCTACACCTGGGGCACCGGCCAGAACTGCGCCCAGCAGACGCAGACCGCGATCTCCTCGGCGAGCCGGGGCGAGGTGCGCCCCGTCTGGGAGACCGTCTACAACCACTACGCGATCAGACGCGGCCTGGCCATGCCGTACTCGGCCGCGTTCGTCGCCCAGGTGCGGCCGGAGGGCGGCGGCGGCGACTACGGGCCCAACAGCGGCGGCTTCGACCAGCTCGGGTTCGGCACGCTCACGCACGCCAGGGTTCCCGGCACCGCCACCCTCCCGACGGGAACGACCAGGTCGCTGCGCTCCGTCAACTACCCCACCCGCTACATCAGGCACCAGAACAACCTCGGCTACCTGCACGAGGTGAGCGCCTCCAGCGACGCCCAGACCCGGCAGGACGCCACTTTCACGATCGTGCCGGGGCTCGCCGCGCCGAACGGCTACTCCCTGCGCGCCGCCAACGGGCAGTACCTGCGCCACTACGGATGGCGGGTACGCCTGGCCGCCGACGACGGCACGGCCGTGTTCAAGGCCGACGCCACCTTCTACGCCGTCCCCGGCACCGCGAGCGGCTCGGTGCGGCTCGAATCGAGCGGCTACCCCGGCCGCTTCCTACGGCATCGCAACTACGAGCTCTGGGTGGACGCCTACGACGGCACGGCCGGATTCCGCGACGACAGCTCCTTCACGGCCGTCACCGCCTGGGCCTGATCTCCTAGCGGGCGGGTGGCGCCACGGACTGGCGCACCACGACGTGGGTGCCGAAGACGGCATGCTGCTCCGAGCCGCTGCTCGCCCGTCCCTCCCTCAGCTCCAGCGCCAGGCGCACGGCACTGCGGCCCAGCTCCTCGTACGGCACGCGTACGGTCGTCAACTGTGGCCGCAGGTCCGTCGCCAGCGGTATGTCGTCGTAGCCCACGAGCGAGATGTCCCCGGGCACGCTCAGACCCGCCTCGAAGATCGCGGCCATCGCGCCTCCCGCGACGATGTCCGTCTCGGCGAAGATCGCGGTGAACGGCGGCCCCGAACTCAGCCGCCTGCGCACGTGCTCGTACCCGGACGCGCGGGTGAACTCCACCTGCGTCTCGATCAGCCCGGGATCGACGGGCACGCCGTTGTCCTCCAGCGCCCGCCGGTATCCCGAGAGCCTGCCCGCGGTCGTAGTGAACGCCGGCTCCCCGCCGAGGAAGAGTATCCGCCGGTGGCCTCGGGCCAGCAGGTGGGCGGTCGCCCCGTAGGCGCCGGACTCGTTGTCGTACTCCACGACCGTGGCGGGGATGCCGTCACCCAGCGGCGGCCGGCCGCACAGGACCAGCCGCGAGCCCGCCGCGTCGAGCGAGTGCGCGATCTGGGCCATTCGCGCGCGGTAGGCGTCGTCGTCGATCGCCCCGCCGATCAGGATCACCGCCGACGCGCGCTGCTCGCGCATGAGGTGGACGGCGGCCAGCTCCCGCTCGGGATCGCCCTCGGTCGTGCA
>NZ_JBFAMX010001016.1:0-2349 GCF_040659615.1 Nonomuraea sp. NPDC049784 | reverse complement strand
GCGTCGGCGGCCGGCTCCAGCCAGCCCACCTCATCAGGCGAAGCACCCTCCAGCGTGTGCAGGCTCATCCAGGAGAACTCCCCGGCCGGCTCCACCCCGTCCAGCTTCGCCGTCACCTCGCGTACCAGCTCCCGCTCCCCGAACGGCCGGAACGAGGGGCCCAGCTCGGCGAGCGCGTGGCCCACCAGCTCCACCGCGCACGAGACGCCGCCCCACACGCCCAGCCGGTCCCGCCGTGACGCGCCGGGACCGGCCGCCACGACCGCGTCCCCCAGCGCCCACGCCCGCGCGCCCCCGCGCAGGCCCTGCGCCGCCCATACCAGCAGGTCGTCGTCGCCGCACGCCTGGCGCACCTGGCGGATGTGGCGCAGCTCGAGGATCGTCACAAGATCGCGCCGGGCCGGTACGCGGCCGCCTGCGGGTGCGCCGCCACGACCTCGCCCACCCGCTGCGCGACCGCCTCCACCTGGTCGGCCGCCGCGCCGGTGAACGACACCCGATCGGCCAGCAGCCCGTCCAGCTGGATGCGCTCCAGCGGGAAACGGGCGTCGGCGGCCAGCCGGTCGAGCAGCTCGTTGGCGGCACCGCGCGAGCGCATCTCCAGTGCCGCCGCCACCGCGTGCTCCTTGATCAGCTCGTGCGCCGTCTCCCGGCCGACCCCGGCCCGCACCGCCGCCATCAGCATCTTCGTCGTCGCCAGGAACGGCAGGTAGCGGTCCAGCTCCGCGGACATGACCGCGGGGAAGGCGCCGAACTCGTCCAGCACCGTCAGCATCGTCTCCACCAGCCCGTCGAAGGCGAAGAACGCATCCGGCAGCGCCACGCGCCGCACCACCGAGCACGACACGTCGCCCTCGTTCCACTGGTCGCCCGCCAGCTCACCGGCCATCGAGGCGTAGCCGCGCAGCACCACGGCCAGGCCGTTGACCCGCTCGCAGGAACGGGTGTTCATCTTGTGCGGCATCGCCGACGAGCCGACCTGCCCCTCCTTGAACCCCTCGGTGACCAGCTCGTGCCCGGCCATCAGCCGGATCGTCTTGGCCAGCGACGACGGCGCCGCCGCCAGCTGCACCAGCGCGCTGACCACCTCGAAGTCCAGCGAGCGCGGATAAACCTGCCCGACGCTGGTGAAACGCTCGGAAAAGCCGAGGTGGGCGGCCACCCGCCCCTCCAGCTCGGCCAGCTTGCCCCGATCGCCGCCCAGCAGGTCGAGCATGTCCTGAGCGGTGCCGACCGGGCCCTTGATGCCGCGCAGCGGGTAGCGGCCGATCAGCTCCTCCAGCCGCCGGTAGGCCACCAGCAGCTCGTCGGCCGCCGTGGCGAACCGCTTGCCCAGCGTGGTGGCCTGCGCCGCCACGTTGTGGGAACGGCCGGCGATCACCGTGGCCTCGTGCTCGACGGCCAGCTGCGCCAGGCGGGACAGCAGCGCCACCACCCGGTCACGCACCAGCAGCAGGCTGTCGCGCACCTGCAGCTGCTCGACGTTCTCCGTCAGGTCGCGCGAGGTCATGCCCTTGTGCACCTGCTCGTGGCCGGCCAGAGCGTTGAACTCCTCGATGCGCGCCTTCACATCGTGCCGGGTCACCCGCTCGCGGGCCGCGATCGAGTCGAGATCGACCTGCTCGACCACCTTGTCGTAGTCGTCGATCGCACCCTCGGGGACGGCCACCCCCAGCTCGGCCTGCGCCCGCAGCACCGCCAGCCACAACCGCCGCTCGGCGACGACCTTGTAGTCGGGAGACCACAGGCGGGTCAGCTCCGGCGAGGCATAACGGGAGGCCAGGACATTCGGGATACGCGGCTTGGACGTCACGTCGGACAAGTCTATTGACACGCCGGCGCCCGCACGGCACCGGGCCGTACGGGCGCTCCGGCGGGCCCCGATCAGGAGGCCGGGGTGAGGACCTTCGCGGCGGTCCTCGGTGACGCCCTGCGTCAACTGCGTCGATCTCGGTGAAGCAGCGGCTGGTGGGTCGCCAGCGCCTGCAGCGCCAGCCAGGCGATCACCCGGTCCTCGGTGGCGTTGATCGACAGCCCGGTCAGCTCCTCCACCCGGGCGATGCGCTGGCGCAGCGTGTGCCGGTGGATGCCGAGCTGTGACGAGGCGGCCTCCCAGCCGGCGTTCTCACTGAGGAACACCTGCAGCGACCGCAGCAGCACCGGGTTGTCCAGCAGCGGCAGCAACGGTGAACGCAGCGCCGCCTGCGCAGCCGAGTCGAGTCGCTGCAGCACCAGCCGCCCGGTGGCCAGCTCGCCGAAGACGACCATGGGCTCGGCATCGGCGACGGCCACGGCCAGCGCCTGCTCGGCCTGCTGGCGGCTGAGCTCGGCGCGGGCGAGCGGCTGGGC
>NZ_JBFAMX010001015.1:0-2358 GCF_040659615.1 Nonomuraea sp. NPDC049784 | reverse complement strand
CTCCGCCCTGCCGGTGAAGTCCGGCACGTCTGCGGGGAGCTGGTGGGGCGCGGCGATGGCGGGCACCGGGGGCGGATCGCCCGCCGGCACGGGCGTGGGTGGGGGATCGCCCGCCAGCACGGAGGCGTGCACGTCACGTAATTCCTGCCCAGGCTCGATGCCCAGGTCATCCACGAGCTGCCGCCTGATCGTGGTGTAGGCGTGCAGCGCCTCGGCCCGCCGGCCGCTGTGGTGCAGTGCGAGGATCAGCCGCTGCCACAGATCCTCCCGGTAGGGGTGCTCGCCGATCAGTTCGCGCAGGTCGTCGATGGCGGTGGCGTGCTCGCCGCGGGCCAGCTTCGTCTCGACCAGTTCCTCGGCCGCGGTCAGCCGGGCCTGGGTGAGCGCGCGCAGGCGCCCGTCCCAGAGCGGGCTGGCGGGCAGGTCGCCGAGCGGTGTCCCGCGCCACAACGCCAGCGCCCGGCGTAAGTGCTCCGAGCCCTCCTCGGTACGGCCCGCCGCCCGCGCCCTGGCCACCAGCTCCTCGAACCGCAGGGCGTCCAGCCGGTCCGCGTCGAGCTCGATCGCGTAGCCGGAGGCCTGGGCCGCGATCTGCACGCCGGCCGAGCGCAGCGAGCTCACGTACGTGCGCAGATTGGCCACGGCGGAGGAGGGCTGCGTGCGCGGCCACAGCACCTCGACGAGCACGTCGGAGCTGACCACCTGGTTGGCGTCCAATAGCAGCGAGGCGAGCAGGAGCCTGGGCTTCCTGCCCGCGATCCGAAGGGGCCCTTCCGGGACCCGGACCTGTAACGGCCCGAGGACACCGAATACGGGCTGTTCAACCACCATGACCGCGCGTTCTCCTGAGCTGGGCGCCGGGCGGGGCGCCCGTTGGGTTAGGCGTTCAAGCTGGAAGGGCCTTTATACCGATTTTGGATGTTCTTTGTATGTCGTACTCGCAATCTTGGTCCCCAGCAAGAGCGCTTCGAAAGATCCAACGGACGGTTCGCGGCGCCGGCCGGGGCCCGCCCCTCCGGCGCGCGCAGAAAGGTATCCGCATGAGACCCAGAGGGGTGCTTACGGCTGGGTTCGCCCTGCTCTTCAGCCTCGCCACAGGCACGATGACGGCGGCATGGGCCGCCCCGACTCCGGCTCCCACGTCGTCGGACGAGGGGCCCATGGGCGACCCGGCGAACCAGGTGGACGTCCCGCCGGTCTCCACGCTGGCGGCGCCGAGCTTCCAGCTCCCGTTCCCCTGCGGCCAGAAGTGGACGGGGAACAACAGCGGGAGCAGCGCCCACCGGTCATACGAGATCGACTTCAACCGGGGCAGCACGGCCAACGCCGACCTCGGTGACACCGTGGTCGCCGCCGCGGCCGGCACCGTTGTCATCTCGGCCCACCAGGGCTCGGCCAACGGCTACGGCAACCTGGTCAAGATCGACCACGGGGGCGGCTGGACGTCGTACTACGCCCACCTGAACTCCCGTTCCGTCTCGGCCGGCGCCCAGGTCGCGCAGGGCCAGAAGATCGGCACGGTGGGCAACACCAGCAAGCCGGGCAACAACATCAGCCCCCACCTCCACTACGAGGTGCGCAACGGCACCAGCTACCCGTCCAACATCCGCAAGGCCGTCTTCAACGGCGCCACCTTCGGCTACCCGATCGCGACCGTGACCTCGAACAACAAGTGCGGCGGTGGCGGCTCCACCAACCCGCACACGGCCCAGTCGGTGTGCGGCAGCGGCTACAAGGTGATCGACTCCGCGGCCCTCGGCTCGAACGGCACGGTCTACCTGCTCTACAACTCCGCGAACGGCAACAACTGCGTGGCCACGATCAAGAAGACCTCGCTCGGCAAGGCCACCGCGACCAGCGCCTACCTGGAGGTGCAGGGCAAGACCCGCGTCACCGACAGCGGCAACTTCGAGTACTACGCCGGACCGGTCCGAGGATCGGCCTCAGGCAAGTGCGTCAAGTGGGGCGGCAAGGTCGGCTCGAGCACGTACAACAGCCCGTCCGAGCACTGCGGGAGCTGACTCTGTGAACCTTCGCCTACTCCTGACCGGCGCCGTCATCCCCCTGGCGCTGCTCGCGGGACGGCCCGCCATGGCCGCCGCCGCCGATCCGATGGCCGACGCGTTCACCCAGGCGGCGTCGAAGTACGAGGTGCCGCGTGACCTGCTGGTGTCGGTCGCGTACTCCGAGACCCACTTAGACGGGCACAAGGGCCAGCCCAGCGCGAGCGGCGGGTACGGCGTGATGCACCTGGTCACCTCGAAGACCCTCGACCGGGCCGCCACGCTGACCAAGAAGCCGGCCTCGGCGCTGAAGTCGGACGACGCGGCCAACATCGCCGGCGGCGCGGCCGTGCTG
>NZ_JBFAMX010001014.1:0-2360 GCF_040659615.1 Nonomuraea sp. NPDC049784 | reverse complement strand
CGGCGCGCCCGCGCCCACGATCGAGTTCTCGCCGTGGAAGCCGTGGTCGGCGGCCGTGAAGTACGCCGAGCCGCCCCTGCCGCCGTTCACGCCGGTCGCCCGGCCCATCAGCTCGGCGAACAGCGGCTCCGCCGGCACGCCCCTGGCCAGCGCCCAGCCGTGCCCGCGGTAGGTGGCGAACAGCGCGTCGTGCGGCTCCAGCACCCCGCACGCGCCTACCGGGATGGCCTCCTGCCCGACACACAAATGGACCGAGCCGGCAATCGAGCCTTCCAAGCGCAGCTCGCGCACCTTCTCCTCGAACGCGCGGATCCGCCACATGGCCAGCAGGTCCGCGAGCCGTCTCTCACTCATCGCCTCTCCAGGCGTCCAGCGCCGCGGCGCAGATGGCCTCGGCGTCGCCGATGTAGGACTCGGGCGGGATGGGCAGCGCGCCCAGGCTCGCGAGGTCCTCCGGCCCCGCCACGTCGCGCAGCGCGTCCGCCAGCGCCCGCCCGCGCTCGCGCGCCTCGTGCGCCGCCTTGTAGACCAGGTCGTGCGCCCTCTCCCGGCCCAGCGCCGGGGCCAGGCGCATCATGTACGCCTCCGCCATGATCAGGCCGCCCTCCGCGCCCAGGTTGGCCCGCATCGCCTCCGGGTAGACCCGCAGCCCGGCGGCGACCTCGGCGGCCGTGGCCAGCGCGCCCGCTGCCAGCTCGGCCAGGAGCGGCACCACGTACCACTCGATCTGCCACTCGCCGGCCGCCCGCTCGTGCCCGGCCTCCATCGCGCGGAACAGGGCCGAGCTGAGCGCGCCCGCGGTGCCCGACATGCCGATGACGGCCTCGCAGCCGATCGGGTTGGCCTTCTGCGGCATCGTGGACGACGCGCCCCGGTGGTGGCCGCCCGCCTCGCGTACCTCGCCGACCTCGGTCCTGGACAGGTCCACGACCTCGCGGGCGAAGCGGGCCGCCGTGGCCGCCAGGCTCGCGCAGGTCACGCCGAACTCGGCGACGCCGTCCCTGGCCACGTGCCACGGCACCTCGGTGGCCCTGAGGCCGAGGGCGGCGGCCACGCGCTCGCGTACCTGCTTCGAGCGCTCGCCCATCGCGGCGGACGTGCCGCCCGCGCCGAACAGCGACACGACCCGCACCTGCCGCGCCGCGTCGCCCACCCGCTCGCGCTGGCGTGTCACCTCCGCCAGCAGCACCGCGATCTTCGCCCCGAACGTCGTGGGCACCGCCTGCTGGGCGTGCGTGCGCGCGGCGATGACGGTGCGCGCGTGCCCGGACACCAGCCGGGCGAGCGTGTCGCCGAATGAGCCGAGCAGCGCGCTCAGGTGGTCGAGGGCCTCGCCCATCTGCAGGGCCAGGCCGGTGTCCATGATGTCCTGCGTGGTCGCGCCGTAGTGGACGCGGCCGTTGGGGCCGTCGGGGAGCGCGGCCGCGATCATCCGTACCAGGGGCAGGATGGGGTAGCCCACGTTGACGGCCTCCGACCAGAGGCGCTGGAGGTCGATGTTCCCGAGCACGCACGCGGCCTCGATGGCCTGGGCGTCCGCCTCGGTGATGACATCCGTCTCGGCCTGGGCGCGGGCCAGCGCGGCCTCCGTGCGCAGCCAGGCGAGCACGGTCCGCTCGGCCGAGAAGACCTCGGCCATGGCGCCGTCCCCGAACAGCTCGGGCAGCAGCTTGAACGTCTGGCGCACGGTCAGTTCATCTCCAGTCCGCCGTCGACGTTCAGCGCCTGGCCCGTCACGAACGACGCCAGGTCGCTGGCCAGGAACAGCACCGCGGACGCGACCTCCTCCGGGCGGCCGGGGCGGCGCAGTGGGGAGCGGTCGCTGACCTCCTTCAGGTAGGACTCGCCCGCGTCGGGGCCGAACCGCCTGTCGCGGTCGGCGATGATCTCGTCCCACATGGGGGTGAGGAAGACGCCGGGGCAGACGGCGTTCACCCGTACCGGGGCGAGCGCCTCGGCGGCCGACTTGGTCAGGGAGAGCAGGGCCGTCTTGGTGGCCGAGTAGTGGGCGGCGTTGGGCCGGCCCGAGCGGGCCGCGACCGAGGCCAGGGTCACGATCGAGCCGCCGCCCTGCCCGGCCATCCTGCGCCCGACGGCCTGGGTGAGCCAGAACGTGGCGTTGAGGTTGACGTCCACGATCCGCAGCCACTCGCCGGGCTCGATGTCGAGCAGCGGGGTGGTGCGCATGATCCCGGCGCAGTTCACCAGCACGTCGATCCGGTCTCGCACGCTCGCCAGCGCCGTCGCCTGGGCCCGGTCGGTCAGGTCGGCCGCGCGCGCTTCGACGCCCAGCTCGGCGGCCGCCTCGGCCAGTCGCGGGCCCTCCAGGTCGGAGAGCACCACCTCCGCCCCGGCCTCGG
>NZ_JBFAMX010001013.1:0-2377 GCF_040659615.1 Nonomuraea sp. NPDC049784 | reverse complement strand
GCCGGGTGCGCTCGCTCTGCAGCCCGCTGTCCCAGATCTCCTTCTCCGGTGCCATCTCGACGCCGCTCAGGCCGCCAGGATGATCAGGATCAGGGCGATCACCGCCACCGCCGCCACGCCGTACCCGAAGACGGCCGCGAGCGCGGGCGGCGGCAGCGGCGCCTGCTGGCGCAGGGCGCGCTGGATGTGACGCCAGCGCGGGTAGGCCATGCCCGCCGCCAGCGCGGAGAGCGTCACGAGCACGATGGCCAACGCGGTACGGATCCACGGCACGAACACGTGCGGCGGCACGGCCGCCATGGCCACCCCACCCGCGCTGAGCGCCAGCGCCGTGCTCAGCCAGGTGAGGAAGGTGCGTTCGTTGGCCAAGGTAAAACGCGGGTCGGGTTCCATAGGAAAAACGGTAGTTCGTCCCCATTTCCCCTAGAGAAGCCGGGATTCAGCCGGTGCAGGCCTTGGTCACCTTCTCCACGTAGGCCGCGCTCTCGGTGGCGACCTTCTGTGCCGCGTCCACGGCGTCGTTGACGTTCTTGACGCTGATGCCGCTCAGCGTCTTGGCCAGGTCATCGGAGGCCTGCTTGATCGTGGTGTTGGCGGCTTTGTCGGCGATGTCGTTGAGCTTGGCCGCGGCGTCGTCGAGGGCCTTGTCCATGGCCTTGGGGTCATCGGTGAGCTTGGTGACCTGGGCGCCCAGCTCCGTGACGATCTTCGGGGCTTCGATGCACGCCTGGGCCTTGTCGATGGTGTTGTTGACCTCGCCACATCCCGCGGCGAAGACACACACGGCGAAGGCGGCCAGAGGGACGAACCGGCTCTTGAGGAGTCGCATGCTTCGACCCTACCCAACGCATTCCAAGGGATTCCTTGACATCTGCCGGGCGCGCCGCCCAAGATTCCAAGCATGTCTTTGGAATCTTCGCGGCGACGGCTGCTCGACGACGCGGCGGCGATGCGGGCGTTCGCGCATCCGGTGCGGCTGGCGCTGCACGAGCTGCTGCTGAGGGCGGGCGCCATGACCGCCGCCGACGCCGGGCGGGAGGTCGGCATCAGCCAGGCGCTGGCCTCCTACCACCTGCGGCAGCTGGCCAAGTACGGCTTCGTGGAGCAGGCGGAGGCCAGGGACGAGCGCGAGCGGCCGTGGAAGGTGACCGAGACCGTCCAGGACTGGGACGACGGCGCGACGGCGGAGCAGGCGGCCGCCCGGAGCCTGCTGGAGCAGGTCATCGCCGAGCGGGCCCTGTCGCGACTGGTCGAATGGCAGCAGCACCGGCACGACGAGCCCGGGGCGTGGCGACGGATCGGCGGCGTCGGCAACACGTACCTCTACGCCACGCCGGACGAGGTGACGGCGGTGAGCGCCGCCATCGCTGAGCTGCTCGGGCCGCTGATGGCGCGCGTCGACGACCCGTCGGCGCGTCCCGGGGACGCCCGCCCGGTGCTGCTGACCCAGGTCGTGGTCCCCCTGCCTCCCACCGGCTCCGGTGACTGAGACCCGGCCCGCCGAAGGGGTCTGGGCGCTGGTGGGCGGCAACCGGGATTACCGGCGGTTGCTCCTCGCCGGGCTGATCTCGCAGACCGGCGACTGGGTGGTCGGCACCGGCCTGGCCTTCTACGTCTACCGGCTGACCGGCTCGACGTTGTCCACCGCGATCATGCTGCTGGTCTCGCGGCTGCCCGACGTCGTGCTCGGGTCCGTGGCCGGGATGCTGGCCGACCGGTGGGACCGCCGCCGGCTGCTGGTCGTCACCGACGTGCTGCTCGCACTCGGGCTGCTGCCGCTGCTCGCCGTACGGGAGCCGGCCCAGGTGTGGATCGTGTACGCCGTCGCCCTGTGGACCGGCGTCCTGAGCACGGTGCTCACACCCGCGCAGAGGGCGCTCGTGCCCCAGATCGTGGCGGAGTCCCAGCTCCTACGGGCCAATGCCCTGCACAGTCAGACCGGCCAGGTCGCCCGCCTGCTGGGTGCGATACTGGGCGGGATCGCCGTCAGCGCCGGAGGGCCGGCCGCGGTCGTCCTGATCGACCTGGGTAGCTTCCTGATCTCCGCGATCCTGCAGGCCACGCTCCGGACACCAGGACGCTCCGCGAAAGCGGCCACGTTGGGCGGGCAGTGGGTCGCCGGGCTGCGCCTGGCCGCGCGCGACGGGGGCGTTCGCCTGCTGGTGGCGTACATGGTGATCACGGGGCTGGGCGAGGGGATCTTCGCCACGCTCGCGGCGCCCTTCGTCTCGGACGTGCTCGGTGGCGACGGCGACGCGTACGGGCTGTTCCTGTCCGTGCAGGCGGTGGGCGGGATCGCCGGCGGGCTCGTGGTCGCACTCCATCCGGGCCGCGCCGTCCCGCGGGTGCTGCTGGGCGGCGCGACGGTCGTCTTCGG
>NZ_JBFAMX010001012.1:0-2394 GCF_040659615.1 Nonomuraea sp. NPDC049784 | reverse complement strand
GGGCTGCCCGGTCTGCGAAGCGTCAACCCCCGCGGGCCGCTTAACCGCGGCGCGACGGGAGAATCTCCGGCCTTCAGGCCGGGGAGGAGTTCAAAGCAGCTTGGAACCCTGTTCCGTGTTCCGAGAGGCGCTCTCGGCCACGGACCTGCACTCAACTCATTCTTGACGCGGGTATCCATCGTGTGGTGATCGCTTGGCGCGAGCCAAGTCTGTTTGTAGCTGATTGTCAGGGGGTCGAGATCCTCACACGCGAAGGCGTTGAAGTGCTCGAAATCCCCGAGCTAGCCCATCTTGCAAGCGCCGTCGGCATGCCCCAGCAGTAAAACCTGACTTGGCTCACCTTCGGGGATCGGCGTGGACCGCGTGCAGCGTGATCCGCAGGAGCGTCGCCTTGACGACCTTGCGGTCAGCGAACGCCGCGTCCAGGTCCGCTGGGTCGAACTCGGCGAGGCGGTTCCACAGGGCCAGGTACGGCGAGGCCGCGTGTTGCGCCTGCAGGGCGACCAGGCGGCGCACAGCCTCGACGACATCCAGGGCCTGCCGGCCCAGGAGCAGTTGGCGGGTGAGCGTGGCCCGGTTGAGCTCACGCGCGGTAAGCCGCATGTGTCAGCTCTTCTCGGCCGGCAAGGTCGGGTAGTCGGTCATGGGATACAGGCCGACGGCGAATCCGTAGGTCGTCTCACCGGAACGGGGAACCTGATCGAACTCCTGCACCAGGTCCTTGATCCGGTGCCAGAACTCCGTGGCCTGCTCCGGCGAGATCCGAGCGTGCCGGATGAACGCCCACAATTGGTGAGCCTGATAGGCCGCGGCGGACTCCTTGGCCGCGACCTCGAAGTCGTTGAAGTCCAGCGGGAGCGGGCCGCCGCCGGGAGATTGGCCGACGCTGACGTAGAACATGCGGGCCGTGCGGCCGTAGTAGCGCTCATCGATCGCCCGCACCCGCCGGGTCCGCACCACGCGCAGCAGCCCAGCCTCGGCCAGGACGTTGACGTGATGCGCGACCGTGCCTTTGGGGCGCTTGACCGCATCGGCCAGCTCCGTCACGGTCGCGCCGCGCTCGTGCAGGAGACCGAGGATCGTGGTCCGCAGCGGATCGCTAATGGCCCGTACCTGCTCGGGGGTGCTGAGCTCGATCGTGTCGGCGAGGTCGTAGTCCGGAACCGAAGGATTGGTCGACATGATTCGATTAGTGTAACATCGTCAATCGTTCGAGATATGTCGTTCGTTCAGCAGCACGCACGAAAGGGGCCGCCTCATGACCGAGGTCTTGTTGTTCCACCACGCTCAGGGGCAGACGGCCGGATTCCTCGGCCTCGCCGAGGAACTCCGCCAGGCCGGGCACACCGTGCACACACCGGACCTCTTCGACGGGCACACGTTCGCCAGCCTGAACGACGGCCTGACCTATGCGAGGAAAGCCGGCTTCGACAACCTCCTGGAGCGTGGTGTGCGCGCCGCCGACACACTGCCCAGCGAGCTGGTGTACGCCGGCTTCTCACTCGGCGTCATGCCAGCCCAGAAGCTGGCGCAGACCCGGGCAGGCGCGCGTGGCGCGCTGCTCTTCGAGTCCTGCCTGCCTGCTTCGGAGTTCGGGATCTCATGGCCGGAGGACCTGCCGGTCCAGGTCCACGGCATGGACGCCGACCCGATCTTCGCCGGCGAAGGAGACATCGACGCCGCCCACGCCCTCCTCGCCTCGGCCAAACACGCCGAGCTGTTCCTCTATCCCGGCAACCGGCACCTCTTCGCCGACAGCAGCCTGCCGTCATATGACGCCGACGCCGCCGCGCTGCTCACCCGCCGCACCCTCGACTTCCTCGCCACCATTGGCTAGCGGACAGAAACATCGGCATCACACGCGGAGCTTCCCAAGCTCGGTCACGTTGCCCGCCGTTCGCCCCGGTTCGGGTACGGCACGCCGCACCACCACGCAGCAGCATGCAGTCAACCGCGGCGATACCCCGCCAGCGTGCAGCACCGACCTACGTGGTGCACTCACGCAGATCCGCCGCCCTTACCGGACTTCCATCCGCAGCCTGGACTCTGGCTCAAACACCGGCTGATCCACCGCAAACCATCAGCCAGCATAACCCCATGGTGGCCGACTGCCACGCCATGATGGACATGCACGAGCACATGACCGGACACGGCTAGGGCCTCGGCGGATCATGCTGGGCGGCCCATCGGCGCTGAATCGCTGTAGCGACCCGCCGGACAAGAGCTAGGTGGAGCAGGTTGGGCCCGTCGATAAATACCTCGACAACGGTCGCGTGATCGGGGACGCTTCGTACGATGGCCAGAATCGACGACACACCGCCCGCGTGGGACGAGCGCACCCAGCTCACCACGTTTCTCGACTACACACGTCGCACCGCCCGTGCCAAGTGCGAT
>NZ_JBFAMX010001011.1:0-2395 GCF_040659615.1 Nonomuraea sp. NPDC049784 | reverse complement strand
GCCGATCACGACGGGCGGCAGCAGCCCGGGCACCGCGCACGATGCCAGCACAGCGTCCACCAGCGGCCCGCCGGTGAACCAGTGCGCCGCGGCCCGCTCGACCGAGGCCGCCACGCACTGGAAGGGCAGCTCCAGCTCCTCGAACCGGGAAACCGGCACGGTCTCGCTCAGAAGCGCGCGCAACGGCCCGAGCGAGTGCAGATGGGTGCCGGTCTTGGCCAGCGTGGACAGTCGGGCCACCCATGAGCCGGCGAACGCCGTACGTACGACATCGGAGCGCCACAAGGACACCAGCCGGCTGACCGCTTCAGAAGGGGCGGCGGCGATGACCGCCCCGTTCAGCGCGCCGACCGACGTGCCCACCACGAGATCAGGGCTGATGCCTGCCTCGTCGAGCGCCTGCAGCATGCCCACCTCGTGCGCGCCGAGCACGCCACCGCCACCGAGCACGAACGCCGTCTCCACACATCCCACCCTCTCGTTGCCGCGTCCCGGAAGCAAAGCCATCCGCACGCTGCCGGAACTGTCCAGTGACGGACGGGGCGGCCGGCGGGACGATGCGGCCATGACAGCAGTGGTGCAGGCCGAAGGGCTGACCAAGTATTACGGCAGGCGCCGTGGCCTGGAGGATCTCACGCTGGAGATCCAGCCGGGCGAGATCTTCGGCTACCTGGGGCCGAACGGCGCGGGCAAGACCACCACCCTCCGGTTGCTGCTCGACGTGATCAGGCCGACCCGGGGGACCGTGCGGGTGCTCGGGGCCGACCCGCGCCAGGCCGCGACCCGCTCCAGGATCGGCTATCTGCCGGGCGAGCTGGCGCTGGAGGGCCGCGAGCGGGCCAGGGACTACCTGCGCTTCCTCGGCGGGGTGCGCGGCGGCGTGCCGGACACCCACATCGACGCCCTGGCCGACCGGCTCGAGGCCGACCTGTCGGTGCAGATGCGCAAGCTCTCCAAGGGCAACAAGCAGAAGGTCGGGCTGATCCAGGCGTTCATGCACGAACCGGAGTTCCTCATCCTGGACGAGCCGACGGGCGGGCTGGATCCGCTGGTGCAGCAGGAGTTCCTGGCCATGGTCAGGGAGGTCCGGCAGTCCGGGCGTACCGTGCTGATGTCCTCGCACGTGCTCGCCGAGGTCGAGAACGTGTCGGACCGGGTCGGCATCGTACGGAACGGGCGCCTGGTGGCGGTGGAGGACGTGGCGGCGCTGCGGGAGAAGGCGGTGCGCCGGGTCGAGCTGCACTTCGACGCCCCCGTGCCGCGCGAGGCGTTCGAGAACCTGCCCGGCGTACGTGACCTGCGCGTGGAGGGCGCCAGCGTGCGCTGCACGATCGACGGCCGGCCGGACGCGCTGGTCAAGGTGGCCGCCCGGTTCACCGTGGTGCACATGGTCAGCGCGGAGCCTGACCTGGAGGAGATCTTCCTGACCTACTACAGCGACGAGGAGCGGCACCATGATCGCCAAGAGTCTGCGCGATAACCGCCGGGCGCTCATCTGGTGGTGCCTGGGCGTCAGCGCCTTCATGAGCGTCTATCTGGGCACGTACGCCAACGTCAAGCTGGACCCGGAGACGTACGGCGCCGTGGCCATGGACAAGTTCCCCGGGCCGCTCAAGGACCTGATGGGCGGGTTCGAGGACTTCGTCTCCGGCACCGGCTACCTGCAGACGGTCGTCTACCAGCTCTTCGTCCCCATGCTCTTCATCGTGTGCGCGATGCTCCTGGCCAACCGGGCCATCGCGCAGCCGGAGGAGTCGGGCACGCTGGAGCTGATCGTCACCCTGCCGGTGGACCGGCGGCGGCTGGTGCTGGAGAGGTTCGCGGCGCTGGCGGCGTCGATGCTCGTGGTGGCCGTCGTGACGCTGGTCGTCACGTGGGCGATGAGCGAGGCCGTGGAGATGGGGGTGCCGTTCGACCGGATCCTGGCCGCGCACACGGGGGTGTTCCTGGTCGGGCTGCTGTTCGGCACGATGGGGCTGGCCGTCGGCGCCGCCACCGGGCGCAGGGCGATCGCCTCGGCCGTGGTCGGCGTGTGGGTGGTGGCCGGCTACGTCGTGATCACGATCGGCAAGAACGTCGACGCCATCGCGTGGCTGAAGTGGCTCTCGCCGTTCCACTACTACGCCGAGGGCAGGCCGCTCTATGAGGGTCTGCCGGTCGGGGACTACCTTGTGCTGGCGGGGGCGACGGCCGTGCTGGCGCTCACCGCCGTGCTCGCCTTCGACAGGCGTGATGTAGGAGTGTGATGGCGATCTCCGAGGTGCCCGCCGACCTGCTCGGCGGGCATCGGCAGGTGCTGGCCGAGCACGCCGCGACCGGCCGGTTACCCTCCCGGGAGGCGCTCGACGCCTACCGCGCCGCGGGCTACCGGGCTGCCGAGCTGGGGATAGATCGG
>NZ_JBFAMX010001010.1:0-2396 GCF_040659615.1 Nonomuraea sp. NPDC049784 | reverse complement strand
TTGACGATGGCCTCGTAGACCTTCACCCGGCCGAGAACGTCGTCGGACTTGATGGTCAGCAGCTCCTGCAGAGCGTAGGCGGCGCCGTACGCCTCCAGCGCCCACACCTCCATCTCACCGAAGCGCTGGCCACCGAACTGGGCCTTACCGCCGAGCGGCTGCTGGGTGATCATGGAGTACGGGCCGGTCGAACGAGCGTGAATCTTGTCGTCGACCAGGTGCAGCAGCTTGAGGATGTAGACGTAGCCGACCGCGATCGGATACGGGAACGGCTCACCACTGCGGCCGTCGAACAGCCGGGCCTTGCCACTGCCCTGCACCAGCCGGTCCCCGTCCCGGTTGGGGACGGTGCTGCCGAGCAGCCCGACGATCTCTTCCTCGTGGGCGCCGTCGAAGACCGGCGTGGCCATGTTGGTGCGCGGCTCGACCCTGTCGAGGCCCTTGTCGCGCAGCCGCTCGGCCCACGCCTCCTGGATACCGGAGATGTCCCAGCCTCTGGCGGCGATCCACCCCAGGTGCATCTCCAGCACCTGGCCGACGTTCATTCGGCCGGGCACACCGAGCGGGTTGAGGATGATGTCGACCGGGGTGCCGTCCTCCAGGAACGGCATGTCCTCGACCGGCAGGATCTTGGAGATGACACCCTTGTTGCCGTGCCGGCCGGCCAGCTTGTCGCCGTCGGTGATCTTACGCTTCTGCGCCACGTACACACGGACCAGCTCGTTGACACCCGGCGGCAGCTCGTCGCCCTCCTCACGGGAGAACACCCGAACACCGATGACCTTGCCCTGCTCGCCGTGCGGCACCTTCAGCGAGGTGTCGCGGACTTCGCGGGCCTTCTCACCGAAGATCGCGCGCAGCAGCCGCTCCTCCGGCGTCAGCTCGGTCTCACCCTTGGGCGTGACCTTGCCAACCAGGATGTCACCGGGCACGACCTCGGCACCGATGCGGATGATCCCGCGCTCGTCGAGATCGGCCAGCACCTCCTCCGACACGTTGGGGATGTCGCGGGCGATCTCCTCGGGGCCCAGCTTGGTGTCGCGGGCGTCGACCTCGTGCTCCTCGATGTGGATCGAGGACAGCACGTCGTCCTGCACCAGCCGTTGCGAGATGATGATCGCGTCTTCGTAGTTGTGACCCTCCCACGGCATGAACGCCACGAGAAGGTTCTTGCCGAGCGCCATCTCGCCCTTGTCGGTGCACGGGCCGTCGGCGATGACCTGGTTGACCTCCACCCGGTCACCCTCGGCCACGATGGGCTTCTGGTTGAACGACGTGCCCTGGTTCGAACGCTTGAACTTGGCCACCCGGTACGTCGTCCGCGTGCCGTCGTCGTTCATCACCGTGATGTAGTCGGCGGAGACCTCCTCGACCACACCGCCCTTCTCCGCGCTGATGACGTCGCCCGTGTCCGTCGCGGCACGGTATTCCATGCCAGTGCCGACCAGCGGCGCCTCGCTCTTCAGCAGCGGCACCGACTGGCGCTGCATGTTCGCGCCCATCAACGCCCGGTTGGCGTCGTCGTGCTCGAGGAACGGGATCATCGCGGTGGCGACCGACACCATCTGGCGCGGCGACACGTCGATGTAGTCGACCTCGCCGGAGCGCACGTACTCGGTCTCACCGCCCTTGGTGCGGACCAGGACGCGGGACTCGGCGAACGAACCGTCGGAGTTGAGCGCCGTGTTGGCCTGCGCCTTGACGTAGCGGTCTTCCTCGTCGGCCGTCAGGTAGTCGATCTGACCGGTGACCTTGCCGTCGACGACCTTGCGGTACGGGGTCTCCACGAAGCCGAAGGCGTTGAGGCGGCCGAAGCACGCGAGGTAGCCGATGAGGCCGATGTTCGGGCCTTCAGGGGTCTCGATCGGGCACATCCGGCCGTAGTGGGACGGGTGCACGTCACGCACCTCCATGCCCGCCCGCTCACGGGACAGACCACCGGGGCCCAGCGCGTTCAGACGCCGCTTGTGCGTCAGACCGGCCAGCGGGTTGATCTGGTCCATGAACTGCGACAGCTGCGAGGTGCCGAAGAACTCCTTCATCGACGCCACGACCGGGCGGATGTTGATCAGGGTCTGCGGCGTGATCGCCTCGACGTCCTGCGTGGTCATCCGCTCGCGGACGACACGCTCCATCCGGGCCAGGCCCAGGCGGACCTGGTTCTGGATCAGCTCGCCGACGCTGCGTATGCGGCGGTTGCCGAAGTGGTCGATGTCGTCGACCTCCACGACGACCTCACCCACCGAAGCCTCGCCGGCGTGCAACCGGACCAGGTATTCGATCATCGAGACGATGTCGTCCTCGGTCAGGGTGCCCTGAGAGATCTCCGAGTCGACCCCGAGCTTCTTGTTGATCTTGTAGCGACCCACCTTGGCGAGGTCGTACCGCTTGGGGTT
>NZ_JBFAMX010001009.1:0-2398 GCF_040659615.1 Nonomuraea sp. NPDC049784 | reverse complement strand
CCTTGGCGACCCCGCGCGCATCCACCGCCTGCCCGCCGGGACGCAGCTCAGGAGCCCGCTCCACCACGGTCACCTCGGCCCCCCGCCGGCGCAGCCAGTGGGCCAGCGCGGGTCCCGCGATGCTCGCCCCCACCACCAACACCCTGGGACCGCTCACCCGCGTCCCCTGCTCGCCAGTCCGGATGGTGTGCTCCTGCTTGGAGTCGTCGACGCTCATCACTGCCTCCATATGCTTCCTCCCGCGCTGGACGTTCCCAGCACAGGCCCACCGCTGTCGGTGTGTCCAGCCGTATCGACCACGGATCCGCACAAAACTCATCGGCACGACCCAAATCGCGTCCACGCTCCCACACACACCCTGAACTCGGCATGTGCGTGCGACGGGCATGGTCATGATCGCCTCGGCCCCGGCCAGACAGTGATGAGAAACACCAACTCCGATGACGCTCACATCAGCCCAGACTGGTGCAAACCAGGCGAACCAGGCCGTCAGCTAGGCCGCCGCCTGAGAATTCCCCAGATCTGCGCGCAACACAGTGAGACGCTGAAGGGGCCAGTGAGAACGGACAACCAGGCTTCCCAGCAGCCCCAGATGTCTCTTCTCAATCAAGTTGGCGTGCGGGAGAAGGCGTGACCTGGTGGACGCCAAGTCGACTGAGACATTCAGGGGTGATGGCGGTCTCAGGATCATGGCGTGGCAGGTCGAATGTCTCAGATCACGGCTCGTGATCATGAAAAGCTGCGGTGCCGACGCGGCTGTGGCAGGCACCGCGCCTGGTCCCTCGCCCTGGGGATCCAGGCTGCCTGTCAGCGCCTTCCCTGCCAGGAGTAGAAGGCGCCCTCCAGGTGCTCGAAATAGTGATCGACGTGATCCTCCGACCACTCCACGTCCCCGAGGATTGGAGCTGGATCGCCCTGCGGACTCCAGGCGTAGCCGTAGGGGCTGGCCAGTGCCTCGCCTTGTTGGAAAACGACGACGCCGTGCTCACGCCGGACCTCCTCAAAGTCCATCCCGCCGACGGTGCGGGGGCCGAGTCGGTCGCCGTCCCTTATTGTGCGTGCGAACGCCTCCATCTCTGCCGCCGAGCGGATGAATCGCTGGTCATCGCTGCCGCGGAAGGCCACGATTGCCACTATCACGACGACTGCGGCTGTGAGGACGCCGACGAACGCCAAGGCTTTCGAACGTGAACCGCTGACTGACATGCGGCCTCCTCCTGATCGTCCTGAACACGGTTGTGGTGATCGTAAACGGAGCAGCTGCGCGGCAGCCATCTGTGGCCGTGCACTCGAAGGCGTCTTGCTTGTGATCACGAAATTGCCAGGCCCGGGAACCACGCATCCTTCTTCGGCGCGGCGGGAGCCTTGCCCGACGGGTCGTTGCGCCAACCAGGTGAGACCGATCAACGAAACACGCCATGTCTCGCGAGACAGGACAAAAGGCAAGCCCTAGATCACGGCACATGCCGGGAGTCTGGGGCTTCTCATAGTCCCGACCCGACGTGGAGCACGATCGGGACATGCACCCCACCCAGTGCCGTCCGCCGTTGGACCTGATGGACGTGGAAGGCTTTTGTGGGCTGATCGAGACATCACGGCTGCCAGATCCGCCTGCTCACCCGCGCCGACACTTGGCCGCTGACCGCCACCGACGAGCTGATCAACACAGACTCCCGTGACGAGGGGTCCGTCTCCCTCCCCAGGCCGATCCGAGCGGCCGGATCAGGGGTCCGGCCCTCGCCACGGAAGCCGTGTGGCGAGGGCCGGTCGGTTCGAACTCCCGTCACGACATCATCTGTACATCACCACGTGTGGTATTCGGAGGCCCCGCTGGCCGTGAGATAGACGCCGCCGAAGCTGGCCGAGTAACCGAATCCGGCCTTGAAGGCGAACGAGCTCACGAACTTGCCGTTCGCGGCTCTCTCCCCCGACGCCTCCACATCGATGAAGAAGCCGAATTTCGGATTGAAGTAATCCTTTTCGAGCTTCTTGTACACCTCCTTCAGGGAATCCCGGCCCCTCTCTGCCATCCCGAAGCGGCCCACAGGCCCCGCCCGGTTCCACCGCTGTCCACCAACCTCTGCGGCCAGTGCGCCCTGACCATCCAGAGTCACATCCAACAGAGGGAGAACCTCCGGCACCCCGAGCCGCACCAGCATCGCCGTCGCTTTCAAGACCGCGAACCACTGACCGGCACTCACCACCTGACCTGCGATCAGCGCAGGCCGGCGGTGCGTCGCCACCTCAAGCACGAGTTGTTGCTGATCGGCGAGTTTGTTACTCACCGCGCTCGTACTGATCTGCGGAATTGGCTGATCGCATACGGCCCCGCTGAGGAGCGCACCGCATCGCAACGGAGCCGGCATCCGTGAGCGAGACAGGCGGCCTGGCTGGCCGG
>NZ_JBFAMX010001008.1:0-2405 GCF_040659615.1 Nonomuraea sp. NPDC049784 | reverse complement strand
TGCTCGGCGGCCTGGTCGAGAAGCCCGCCCACGAGACCCAGGCCGAAGGGAGATGCCGCCGCCCAGCGTGCGCCGCCCTGTTCCGCAAGGCCGCGCCGCCATTGCCGTCCTGATCTGGCCGGTTGTAGATCGGTGCCTTGACGACGACGTTGGCTATCTCCGAGCTGATCACCTCGGCCACCGGCCCGAATAGTCAGCCTGGCGCTGCGCGCCCCGGTTGACAGCCGTGCGACCAACGGGGTGCGCTGGGGGCATGGCCAGCCGGTTCACCGCCGCGCAGGTCGGGGACATGGTCAGGCACCTCCGCGGCTGCCCGGTGTGCGGGCTCGATGAGGAGCTGCTCGCCGAGCTGGACGACGAGGGCCTGCCGGCCGAGGAACTCGCCGAGGCCATCTCAACCGCTCATGACCCCGGATGGTTGGCCATCGTCGAGCGGTTGCGGCGCGCTCGTGAATTGGAAGCGTGACGGTGCCCCCAGGGCCAGTCCGCCCCCGCAGCTTCGGCGACGAAGGCCGACAGCTACCGAGGCGCACGCGGCAGAGCCCGCCGCGGCGCCCGCTCGCGCGGCAGAGCCGGCGGCTGGTCGTCCACCCGGTCCGCGTTCGCCCACTGCCGGCCGTCGCGTTCTGGGGCGAGCATCACCTCGAACACCACCCGCCCGCCGCCGCCACGGTGGCCAAGCCTGCGCGGACCACTGACCACCAGGTTGGGACAGTCGCCCAGCAGCGGCAGCACCACCGCGAGCACCTGGGCCACGTCGTCGGCGTTGTCGTCCATCGCACGGAACTGAACCACGGGAAATCCTGCTTTCCGAATCGGGGGTCAGAAGGTGACGAGACGGCCGTCTTCCAGGTACACGCCGACCGGGCACCGGCAATCCCCCAGGCAGTCGGCGCCGCAGGTGCGGCAGCACTGGCAGTACGGGCTGCCGCCGCAGTCGCAGCAGTGCTCCACCTCCCGGGCCACCATGCCCGTCCCGCCACAGTCCCAGCAGTCCGAGTCCCCCAGCAACTGCTGCACTCGTTTCGTCCTCGTACTCGCCGCACAGCCCGGCCGGGCACTCCCACTTGCCCGACTTCTCCATCGCCGCCCGGCGATGCCGGTCCTCGTCGTGGCCGTCCCTAGTGCGGCGCAGAAACACCTCGACGCCGGCGACCAGTTCGGCCGGCCACTCCTCGACGTGCCGCTCCCAACCGTGCCCGGCGAGCGCCCGGTCCAGCCGCCCGGCTTCCAGCGCCACAGTGTCGGGCCACAGAGGGAACGGCCGATATCCCCAGGCGCCAGCGTTGTCCTTCTGCCAGTAGCGGGCGTCAGTGATCTCCACCCACCAGGAGCAGCCCGCCTCGACGAGCCGCGCCTTGACGGGCTGCTTGGGCGCGATCGCGGGGTCCGCCTCCTGGAGCTTCCGAAGCGCCTGTTGGTAGGTGAGCCTGTGCTCAGCCGCGTACGCGCGGACCTGCTGCTTACGGCTCTGGTACTCGACCACAGTTGTCCCCTTCGGCGAGGCCCCACGCGCCTCACCTAGGAGAAGCCGCACGATAGCGCGCGTCAGAAGCTGGTGAGGAACGTCGATCCGCAGGACCTTCTCCCCTGATCTACGCCGGCCTCTCTGCGTGGGAGAGAGCCCCGGCTCCAAGGGGATGGCTCGCGTAGCAGCCGTACCGGGAGGGTACAACAGCGCGCCGACAACTCGGAAGGCGCGACCATGCGCCGGGCGGCCGGACGGGGCCCGGGAGGTTTGGCCAGCGTGCGTTACTCCGGAGCCCAGCAGTTCGAGCAGTAGCCGAACCGCAAGTCCTTCGCCAGATGCTCGGAGCGGCATGTCTTGCACCGCTTCGCTCGCTGTTCGGGTGGCACGCTCGATGGCACCTGCCCACGCTCACGGGCATACTTCTTGCGTTTGCCAGGCGGACGCCCCGATCGGCGGCCGCCATGCGTCATGTCTCGCGCCACTCTGCGAACGTAACGTGCCAGGTCGTCTCCCGGGGAGGGTTGGCGACGATTGGAACCTCGCCGACCCAACCCCTACGGCTGATCCGAGGATCGGGCGTATCGTCGGTGCCATGGCGCGCGTGACTGGACGGGCAGCCTGATGGGCCACCGGTATCTCGTCGGGCCGGACGGGCTGCGCGTGACACCCGTCGAACTCTCCCCCACCAGCGAGCACTGGCTGTTCGCCCGCATGCGGGAGCCGAACGCGATGCCCGGCGAAGTCTGGTACCGGGTCACCAAGAACGGGAGCGCCATCGGCATCCCCGGCTACTACCAGCTCCACGAGCTCCAAGAGATCGTCTCGCTCGCCGACCTTCGCGAAGCCAACGAAGAGGCAGGCGAGGAGACCGCCTGAGCCAGGCGCTCCGCCGAGGCCATCGCCGCCGTCACCGAGCACCTCGCCCCGCCCCGCC
>NZ_JBFAMX010001007.1:0-2410 GCF_040659615.1 Nonomuraea sp. NPDC049784 | reverse complement strand
CTGCTCGGGTGCGGTGTCGGCGGAGGCCTCGTCGGGCTGCTGTTCGTCCTGTTGCGCGGGGGCCGCCGGGCTGTACGGCGAGCGGATGCTGCGCGGCATGGTGGTCACCTCCTTTGGCGGTTGACGTCGTCGGCGCTGCGCCGGAACTCGGCGGCGAAGTGGGTGTAGAGCCGGTGGCCTTCGGCCTCGTCGGTGTTGTGCATGTCGGCGAGTTCCGCTGCGAGGTAGCGCACGGCCTCGTGGAACGCGGCCCTCGGGCTCTCCGCGCCCTTGATGCTGGCGTGGAAGCGCATCTTGCGGCCCTCGCGGCGGGTCGGCCTGGTCGGCACGTGACTCCTCCCGATCGTCACGGACAGTTAGCTCTGGCGGGGCTGTGCTAAGATCTCGCGCACGTGCGCGCACGTGCACTGCGCGCGTTGGGGTCGCCCCGTTGCGGCGGTTTGCGGTTCTAGTCGGCGCTGGATGTGGCCTCTCGGCTGGTTACGGTCGGTCACAGGAGCAGGCTGGCGATCAGGTCGTCCCAGTCGATCCGGCTCGTTTCCTCGCCCTCGGGCACCACCTCGTAGAGCCCGTCCACGTGCTTGGTGAGCAGGTCGGCGGGGGTCCGGAACACACCCAGCAGCAGGTCTCCCTGCGTGATGCCGAGCAGCGCGTTCTTGCCGTCCTGAGACGGCTGGACCCGCAGCGCGGTGCGGTCCGGCGTGGACAGGCACTCGGCCAGGCTCGTCGCCCCGTCCCGCAGGACGTCGCGGGGCGCGACCACCGGGGCGGGCCAGTCCTCGATCTCGAGGTGGATGAAGTACGGGTCGGCCGGCCGGTAGGTCAGCCACCCGTTGTGGAACTCCTCCGTGGCCTCGTCCCACAGGGGGACGTAGCAGGCGCGCTCGGCCGTCTTGTCCGTCTGGCTGGTCGTCATGAGTTCGCTCCTTTGTCGTCGTTGTCGTCGTTGTCGTCGGCGGACGAGTCGTTCTCGTCCGCGTTGTTCGCGCCGGACGGTCCGCCGTCCGCCGCCTTGTTCATCTGCGCGGACGAGCCGTTGCCGTCCGCTCCGGTGGCGGCGGACGAGCCGTTCGCCCGCAGCAGCTTCAGCAGCGCGCTGGCGCGTGCGTTGCTGATCGTCCGTCCGTCCGCTTTCACGGCGGCCGCGAGCGCATCGCGCGTCAGCCGCTTGCCGGTCTTCTGGTGCTCGACGAGGATCGTCCGTCCGAGCGGCAGCAGCTCGGCGAGGTCGTCCGCACCTGCGGCCCGTCTGCCCGTCCGCGTTGCCCGTCCGCCGTTCGTCCGCCCGGACGGACGACGCCCGTCCGTCCGGTTCTTGGCGGACCGTCCGCCGTTCGTCCGCTTGCCGTCCGAGCCGTCCGTCCGTTTCTTCGCAGGCTCGTCGTCCGCCGTCCGTGCGCCTTCCGTCCGCTGCTCGTTCGTCTCGTCCGTCCGCTTGTCGTCCGCCATCCGTCCGCTGCGTGTCTGGCCGTCGTCCGCGCCATCCGTCCGCGCCTTGTCCGCCGTCCGTCCGCGCAGGAGCCACCCCCAGCGAGGCCGGCCGTTCGCCGTCCGTCCTCCGTCCGTCCGGCCGTTGTCCGCGCCGTCCGTCCGCGCGTCGTCCGGGTTCTCGTCCGCTGGACGAAGCGCGACGGCGGGCAGCGGACGGTACATCGGGAACATCCCGCCGCCAACCTTGTTCACGAACTTCGCGATCTTTTCCATCTCGGCGGCCGCGGCCGGATCAGTGCCGTACAGCTCCTGCGACAGGGCGGCGAGTTGCGTCAGCGCGAGCTCCAACTGTGTCCGCTGCGCCGCAACCACAGCCGTCTGCGCGGCGTCCACCGACTGCCACGTCATCCGGATGGCGCGGCGCGTCCGCACCACCTCGACCGCGACGTGCGGCGACTGCACCCCCTCGCTGACCGCCCACTTGAACGCCGCGAACGTCTCTCGCGTATGCAGCAGCCAGCGCAACGCCGAGAACTTCGGCGCCCGCGGGTCGATCAGGCCCTTCTCGCGGAGGTCCTGGCGGTGGAGGTGCCGCGAGTGCATCGACCATAGCCAGGGCGAGGCGAGCGAGCACGCCGCGAACAGCTCCGGGTAGTCCTGCACATGCGTGTACGACAGGTACCCGGCTCCCGCGCCGATCAGGTACGACCACATCCGGGTCGTCCAGGCCGCGTCGCCCTCCCGGAGCGCGACGTGCGCGTGCCAGGCCACGTACACCGCGACCGACTCGACGATCCCCGCAGCGAGCACCGCCCACAGCGGCGAGAGACCACGCTGCATGAACGACATCGCCTGGCCGGAGACCGCGACACCGTTCACACCGAGGTTGGTGATCGACATGACGGCCATGCGGCTGGCCGTCCGGGTCCGCTCGGCCCAGACCTCGCGCCGCTTGCGCCACTTCGCGCGGGTGCGCTCG
>NZ_JBFAMX010001006.1:0-2411 GCF_040659615.1 Nonomuraea sp. NPDC049784 | reverse complement strand
AACCCCAAGCGGTACGACCTCGCCAAGGTGGGTCGCTACAAGATCAACAAGAAGCTCGGGGTCGACTCGGAGATCTCTCAGGGCACCCTGACCGAAGAGGACATCGTCGCCACGATCGAGTACATCGTCCGCCTTCACGCGGGCGAGGAGTCGATGCCGGGCGCGGGTGACCGCGAGATCATCGTCGAGGTCGACGACATCGACCACTTCGGCAACCGTCGTCTGCGTAGCGTCGGCGAGTTGATCCAGAACCAGGTCCGCCTGGGCCTGGCCCGCATGGAGCGTGTCGTCCGCGAGCGGATGACCACGCAGGACGTCGAGGCGATCACGCCGCAGACCCTGATCAACATCCGCCCGGTCGTGGCGTCGATCAAGGAGTTCTTCGGCACCTCGCAGCTGTCTCAGTTCATGGACCAGACCAACCCGCTGGCCGGTCTGACGCACAAGCGGCGTCTGTCCGCGCTGGGCCCCGGTGGTCTGTCCCGTGAGCGGGCTGGCTTCGAGGTCCGCGACGTGCACCCGTCCCACTACGGCCGGATGTGCCCGATCGAGACCCCTGAAGGCCCCAACATCGGCCTCATCGGCTCGCTGGCCTCCTACGGCCGGATCAACGCCTTCGGGTTCGTCGAGACGCCGTACCGCAAGGTCGTCGACGGCAAGGTCACCGGTCAGATCGACTACCTGACGGCCGACGAGGAAGACCGCTACGTCAAGGCGCAGGCCAACACGGCGCTCAACTCCGACGGTTCGTTCGCCGAGTCCCGCGTCCTGGTCCGCACCAAGGGCGGTGAGACCGAGCTCGCCCGTGCCGAGGAGGTCGACTACATCGACGTGTCGCCGCGCCAGATGGTGTCGGTCGCCACCGCGATGATCCCCTTCCTCGAGCACGACGACGCCAACCGCGCGCTCATGGGCTCCAACATGCAACGGCAGTCGGTGCCGCTGCTGAAGAGCGAGGCGCCGCTGGTCGGCACCGGCATGGAATACCGTGCCGCGACCGACGCGGGCGACGTCATCAGCGCCGAGAAGGCCGGTGTGGTCGAGGAGGTCTCCGCCGACTACATCACGGTCATGAACGACGACGGCACCCGTACCACCTACCGGGTCGCCAAGTTCAAGCGTTCGAACCAGGGCACCTCCTTCAACCAGAAGCCCATCGTCGCCGAGGGCGACCGGGTGGAGGTCAACCAGGTCATCGCCGACGGCCCGTGCACCGACAAGGGCGAGATGGCCCTGGGCAAGAACCTTCTCGTGGCGTTCATGCCGTGGGAGGGTCACAACTACGAAGACGCGATCATTCTGTCTCAGCGGCTGGTGCAGGACGACGTCCTCTCCTCGATCCACATCGAGGAGCACGAGGTCGACGCCCGCGACACCAAGCTGGGCCCCGAGGAGATCACCCGCGACATCCCGAACGTCTCCGAGGAGGTGCTGGCCGACCTGGACGAGCGGGGCATCATCCGCATCGGTGCCGAGGTCGTGCCCGGTGACATCCTGGTCGGCAAGGTCACGCCCAAGGGTGAGACCGAGCTGACGCCGGAGGAGCGGCTGCTGCGCGCGATCTTCGGTGAGAAGGCCCGCGAAGTCCGCGACACCTCGCTGAAGGTGCCGCACGGCGAGCAGGGCAAGGTCATCGGCGTCCGGGTGTTCTCCCGCGAGGAGGGCGACGAGCTGCCGCCGGGTGTCAACGAACTGGTCCGTGTGTACGTGGCCCAGAAGCGTAAGATCACCGACGGCGACAAGCTGGCCGGCCGGCACGGCAACAAGGGTGTCATCTCCAAGATCCTGCCGGTCGAGGACATGCCGTTCCTGGAGGACGGCACCCCGGTCGACATCATCCTCAACCCGCTCGGTGTGCCCGGCCGAATGAACGTCGGCCAGGTGCTGGAGACTCACCTGGGGTGGATCGCCGCCCGCGGGTGGGACATCTCGGGCATTGCCGAGGCGTGGGCCGAGCGGCTGCGTGACAAGGGCTTCGAGAAGGTGGCCCCGCGTACGAACATGGCCACGCCGGTGTTCGACGGCGCTCACGAGCAGGAGATCGTCGGCCTGCTCGGCAACACCGTCGCCAACCGTGACGGGGACCGGATGGTGCAGTCGACGGGTAAGGCCCGGCTGTTCGACGGCCGTTCCGGTGAGCCGTTCCCGTATCCGATCTCGGTCGGCTACATCTACATCCTCAAACTGCTCCACCTGGTCGACGACAAGATCCACGCGCGTTCGACCGGCCCGTACTCCATGATCACTCAGCAGCCGCTCGGCGGTAAGGCCCAGTTCGGTGGCCAGCGCTTCGGTGAGATGGAGGTGTGGGCGCTCGAGGCGTACGGCGCCGCCTACGCTCTGCAGGAGCTGCTGACCATCAAGTCCGACGACGTTCTCGGCCGGGTGAAGGTCTACGAGGCCATCGTCAA
>NZ_JBFAMX010001005.1:0-2413 GCF_040659615.1 Nonomuraea sp. NPDC049784 | reverse complement strand
CTGCGTGCCTGGGGCTTGCGCGTCTGGGGCCTGTGCGTCCGGGGCCTGGGCGTCCGGGGCGGGCGCGTTCTCGGCATGCGAGTCCTGGGTCCGCGCGTCCAGAGTGCTGTCGTGGGTCATGAGTCGTCCCATCCGTCTGTCATGGCCGTCCGGTCCGTCGCGGGCCCATCGCCAGCGCGGTCACGTCGAAGCCGGGGTCCTGGTTGAGATACAGGTCGCGGACCAGCTCTCCGGCGGCGGGCGCGTTGCACAGGCCGTGCCCGGAGAAGCCGGTCGCGTACAGAAAGGCCGGCGGTCCCGGCCGGCGGCCGATGAAGGCCGTCTTGTCGGGGCTGGCGTCGCGCAGGCCGGTGACGGCCGGGCGCAGGGTGAGCCCGGCCAGGCTCGGGTACGTGGCCGCGAGCTGTTCGGCGACCTTCCGCCGCCACGACTCCCGGTCGCGTCCCGGGTAGCCCATGCCGATCAGCAGCCGGTCGTCGCGCATCCGTACGAGCAGGCCGCTGGCGGCGTGCAGGGTGACCGGGATGTCCGGCGTGTCACGAGGCAGAGGGTCGGTGGTGAGCAGCTCCTGCTCGATCGGCTCGGTGAGCGGAAGGTCCACGCCCGCGCTCCGGACGAGCGAGGCCGACCAGGCGCCGGCGGCGCACACGATGGCGTCGGCGCCGATCTCGCCGCAGGTGGTGCGCACGCGCCCGGCCCGGGCGTCGATGGCGGTGACCGGGCAGCCGGTACGCAGTCTCGCGCCGGCCTGCTCGGCCGCTCGCGCGTAGGCGGTGACGATGGCCGTGGTGTCGGAGATGTAGGCCTGCGGCGAGTACGCGGCGGCGCGCAGCGGAAAGCCGCCGATGAGCGGGTTGCGTTCCCTGGCCTCCTCCGCGCTGATCAGGCCGACGTCGACCCCGGCGGCGCGCTGGGCGGGCAGGTCGGCCTCGAACGCCTCCACCTGCTCCGGCTCGGTGAACAGCACCAGGTAGCCGACCTGCCGCAGCGGCAGATCGATCCCGGGCCTGCTCGGGAAGGCGTGGTAGGCGTCCAGGCTGCGGACGGCGAGCGCCGAGCTGACCGGGTTGCCGGCGAAGTAGGCGCGGACCACGTCGGCGGTGGCGCGCGAGGCGCCCGAGCCGAGAGTGCCCTGCTCCAGGAGCGTGGTGTCGATTCCCGCCTCGGCCAGGTGGAACGCGATCGACAAGCCGATCACGCCGCCACCGATGACCACCACCCGCTGCCCGCTCATACCGGTGTGCTCTCTGCTACCGGTGTGCCCTCTGCGCGGCGCAGGTGCTCGCCCGCCTGCCACGGGAACAGGTGCAGGTTCCAGCCACCCAGGCAGTTGCAGTAGAGCGCCATTTGGGCCATGACGGAGATGAAGTCCTCATGGCTGTCGAGGCGTTCCAGCCCGTCCAGCAGCCGCTGGGTGAAGTCCCACAGGGTGCTCAGGCCGCAGTAGCCGAGGAATTCGGCGGGTGTGTGGGCCAGCTGGCGGGTCATCTGGCGCAGCCACGGCATCGGCATGCCGTCGAGCGCGGCGCGTACGAGGCCGCCGTAGCAGCTGTAGCCGAGCGGCCGGGTCTCGCCGTTGACGAACAGCAGCGTGGTCAGGACCGTCTCGTAGCTGCCCGCACCCGACGGGATGCGGCCGGCGTGCAGGTCGAGCAGCTCGCGCGGTGGATCCAGCCAGATGCGCTCGGTCTCGGCGTGCACGTCCTTGACGAGCTCGTTGAGCTTCGGGTCGCCGATGGGCAGCCGGGGGAGCCGGTGACCGCTGGGTTCGCCCTCGCGGCGCACCTCGGCGATGACGGGCTGCTTGGTGGTGTAGACGGACTGCCAGACGTCGCGGCCGGCCTGCATCAGGGCGTCGAGGTCTTCCTGGACGACCTGGCCGATCGGGGCGGCGCTCATGGGCTCGGTCAGCTCGCCGTACTTGATGCCGAGGTGCTGCAGCCGCGAGCAGAAAACGGTGCCGTCGGGCACGGCGCGCCGGTCCACGCGGTGTTCCGGCTGCGTGTGCAGCAGCGAATGGACGGGAGCGACGTGGTACAGGTGATAGCCCGCGACGAGGGCATGTCCCTGCAGGCTGCGGTACGGCAGCGCGTCCCACAGACGCTGGGCCAGGGTGCGGTTGCGCTGGTCGAGTTCGACGGTCACGGTGATGCCGATGCTGGGCCACGTGATTTCCACGCGCTTCGATTCGTTCACAAAGCGTCACTATATCGTCACGCTTTGTGGTGATAGGGGTGGGGGTGCGGTGTTTACCGGTGCTTGACCAGGTTTCCGAGCAGTGTCCGGCTTCGGGCGTCACCCCAGATGGAGTACGCGTCCACGTACGGCCGCAGCAGGGCCGTGAGCGCCGGGTCGCCCCGGCCGTTGAGCTCGTCGGAGGCGATCTTGCGGGCGGCTCCCGCCACGACGTCGG
>NZ_JBFAMX010001004.1:0-2417 GCF_040659615.1 Nonomuraea sp. NPDC049784 | reverse complement strand
TGACCGCTCCCCATCGCGCGGCAAAACCCGCCGGGCTCGGCGGCCTTCTGATGAAGGCCGTCGGCCCGGCGGGGCCGCCCCTTCTGCTCACACCTTGCTCCATCCACTGAAGGGGACGCCTTCATGCCCCGTGCACTCGGCTGGGAAGTGCGCCACACCAGCGTCAGCACCGACCGCAACAGCGACAAGTTCTACCGCCTGCTGGTGGTCGACGACGTGCTCATCGTCAACTACGGGCGGATGGGCTCCGCCGGCCGCTTCAAGATCACCCAGTTCGACGACGTGGAAGCCGCGCGCGAGAACGCGTTGCGCCTGACCGGCGAGAAAGAACGGCAGCGCGAGGCCTACCTGCCTTTCCGGGAGCCGGCCGTGTTCGAGGTCCACGACGACGACCTGCACAACTGCCGTTACGGCAGCGCTTCCCAATCACAGCAGGCCAAGACCCGGATCGTGCGGGCCTTCACCGACGCGGCCCCGACGTTGCCCTGGCCGCACTGAATCCTCCCTCGCAACCCCACCTCTCTGGAGGACCACATCTCCACCAGCACTCCTGCGCAGGAAGCCGCACGCCGAGCCATGGAGACGCTCAACGACGACGACGGATTCGACAGCGGACGGCTGCCCAGCAGCGCACAGCCGCCCGCAACAGGGCCCAAGCCCATCGGCAAGCGCACCCGCCCCAACGGCGAGGACTACCACCCGCGCCAGATCGGTCACCTCGAGGACCTCGCGCTGCTGCGCGACGCGTGGATCCGCGGCAGGCATGTCCTGATCGGCGGGCCGCCCGGCAGCGGCAAGACCGCCTGGCCTCAGGCGGCGTTCGCCTCCCACGACGGTCCGGGCCTGTACATGATCGCAGGTAACGGCAACACCGAAGTGGAAGACCTCGTCGGCGGCTGGCAGCCGGACCCGGCCGCACCCAGCGGTTACAGCTGGCGCCCGGGACCGCTGACCAAGTCGATCATCGACGGCAAGCCGCTGCTCATCGACGAGATCGCGCTCATCCCGCCAGAGGTGCTGGCGGTCTTGTACGAGCCGATGGACGGCCGCGGCGTCTTTCGCGTGCCCTCCCGCCCGGATTGGGCTCCCCTGCCCATCGCTCCGGGCTGGTTCGTCGTGGCCACCTACAACCCGGACGTGCCGGGCGCGCAAATGTCGGACGCCCTGCGCGACCGGTTCTCCCTGCATATCGAGGTCACGACGGACTGGAACATGGCCCGCGACCTCGGGGTGCCCTCCCAGTTCGTCAAGCTCGCCCAGAACCTGGACGAGCGACGCCAGCACGGTGAGGTCACCTGGCAGATCGAGCTGCGCACGCTGCTGGACGCCCGCGACATCGCCAAGGACTACGGCGACGCCTTCGCGGTGAACAACCTGCTGGCCAAGGTGCCGCCGGAGCACCGCGACATGGTGCAGGAACTGGCTCGGACCCTGTGGCCGAAGGCCAAGCCGGCCGCATCAGGCGGACGGTTCGGCGCGTGAGCACCAGTCAGGGCCGCCGCGCCGAGGAGGCGCGGCGCAGCAGCACCGGCAAGCGGGTTAGCAAGCGGCTGCGTGAAGCACGCGACGACCTCAACGTGCGGCTCAACGCCATCGTCGAAACCATCACCGGCCGCAGCGACATCCTCACCACCATGGTGTGGGACCAGCCCGAGGGCACCCCGCCGGGCTGGTTCGAGCCGTCGAAGGCGCTGATCACGGTCAACGCGTCGGTGCTGGCCGCGGGCACCCATCCCGACAGCGTCGATCCCACCACCCGCGAAGGGCGGCTGGAGCAGCCCGTCCTGGTCGGCGTGTACTGCCACGAGGGCGGACACTCCCGCAGTCCCGGCTGGGATCAGCGTGCCATCCACCAAGGCGCCTCCTCGCACCTCATCGCCCGGGTCTGCGAGATGCTGCTGGAGTCCTGGGTGGACGCCACGCAGCTGGAGGATCGGCCCGCCGACGAACAGTGGCTGCGTGCCGCCATGCGGCATCTGCTGACCTTCCCACCGGTGGAGAACCTCTCACCGCAACAGGAACAGCTGCGCGCGGCGGCCGCCGCCATCCTGGTGCTCGGACGTGTCGAGGTGGGCGTGCTCACCGCCGAGGACACCGCCGAGGTCGAGTCCATGACCCGGGATGTTCTCGGCGACGAGGCCCTGGCCGACGTGCGCGCCCTGCTGACGGAGACGCTCGCGCTCGCCGAAGGCGACACCGAGGCGCTGATCGACATCGCACAGCGCCTGCTGGCCCGCCTGGGCATCGACCCGGAGGATCCCGCGGACGCCCAAGCGGCGCTGCCGGTCCTGGCCTGCCACAGCGGCGGCCACAGCGGCGGCCACAGCGGCGGCCAGGGCGGCAGCAGCCACGACACCTCCCCCGGCGCCAGCACCGCCGACCCCGGCCAGCCGCCACCCGATCCGCTGGCGGCCTCC
>NZ_JBFAMX010001003.1:0-2418 GCF_040659615.1 Nonomuraea sp. NPDC049784 | reverse complement strand
GCAGATGTCGCTCGCGGCGGGGCGGCGGCGGGTACGGGGCCCCGTTCGGGCGGGAACAGCGGGCTGCGGGTGCGTGAGGTGCCGTCCGGCAGGCGTAGCAGCCTGGGCAGCAGGTGGGGCATGTCAGTCATGTCAGGTGCACTGCCTCGGTACTACCGGCCGGAGCGGGCGGTGGCCGCCGACGAGTCGGGGGTCAGAGTGATTTGGAACGAGATCCGGCGTTAGCGGCGTTCCGTTGATCAATGGCCCTCCTGGCGGAAGCGCCTGGGCGGCCTTGGCGCAGGCGGACGCGCGGCAGGCGCGGGTGACGGCGCGGGCGCGCTGCCCGAGGTGCGGGGGTGGTGGTGCAGGCGGGGGTGCGGCGCCGCGCGGAACGCGACTCATCCAGGCGGATGGCGGCGGGTATGCGTATCACGCCTGCACGTGTGCTAGGTTAGCTGTAGTTGCAGTTGTGGTACCCATAATGAACTTGTGTGCGCCTGACGGTATGTAGCCTCAGGCGCATTTTTTGTTTGCCGGTCTTCTCCGGGTGTGGGCCTATCTCGGCGACGCGGAATTCGTGCAGTGCGGATTTCGGCTTTGCACCTATCAAGAGGAGATCAACATGGCTTCTGGCACCGTGAAGTGGTTCAACGCGGAAAAGGGCTTCGGCTTCATCGAGCAGGACGGCGGCGGCGCCGACGTCTTCGCGCACTACTCCAACATCGTCTCTCAGGGCGGCTACCGCGAGCTGCGCGAGGGCCAGAAGGTGGCCTTCGATGTCACCCAGGGCCAGAAGGGCCCTCAGGCCGAAAACATCGTTGCCGCCTGACAAAATAGCGCTACGCATCAGGGCTCGCACCTTCACGGGTGCGAGCCCTGATTCGTTTCCGGCTGCTGCATCGCTGCCCGCGTGAGAATCGGTGGCACGGGATGTCCACCACAGTCGCACAGCTCCTACATGCCAGTAATCGACATCCTGTGAAACGTCGTCACGCCTGGTAGAAGGCATGAATTCCGGGAGATGCGAGGCCAGCGACAACAAGCGGGGCCAAGTCGCCAAGCTGTACACCAAGAAGCTGCACACCAAGACCCGGTCAGCTTCACGCTGCCGGGTCTTCTCACACCGCCGGTGCTAGTGTCCGGCCGGACGGTCGCGCGCGTTGTTGATGCGCAGCGCCTCGGCAAGCTGGTCTTCCAAGATAATGATCCGGCAGGCGGCTTCCACAGGCGTGCCCTGATCGACGAGTTCCCGGGCGCGCGCAGCTAGCCGCAGTTGGTAGCGGGAGTAGCGGCGGTGGCCGCCGCTGGAGCGTATCGGCTCGATGAGTTTGGCGGCGCCCAGAGCCCGTAGAAACGACGGGCTGACACCGAGCATCTCCGCGGCCGCACCCATGCTGTAGGCGGGGTAGTCCTCATCGTCGAACCGGTCTTCGGCCCTGGATCCAGCCCTGGATCCGGCCGTGTCCGCAATCCTGCCGTGAGCGAGCGTGTCACCCTCGGCAGCCGAGCGACGTTGATCCATACATTCCTTTCCATCACGCGCACAGGGGGCCCCGGCGCCTGTCGCGCCGGGGCCCCGAAGAGTTCAACACCATCTACCGGCCATCTGGCCGGCTCACTGTTTTCCGCATCCGCCGTACTGAGCGGCGGTGATGCGGGGATCGCGGATGCGTGACCGTAGACCACCTTCCTATCTGTGGAACTGCGGTACCCGAGCGGCGAGACTCAGCCGACAACGGGCGATCCCGATGGCGTTCAACACTCCCTTCATCTCTATCTTCCGGACCACTGTCCAACTTCACCTGCGGCAGCGCGTCCACGATCAGGGCCCCTAACCACTGCGCTGGCCCGTCACGTCCGACCTTCTGCCATCAACTTCCACTTCATCTTGCTCCGGGCAGTTCATCGTGGTGCTAATACTTCCGCTGCCCGGTCGATCCGTTCCTTGCGATGTGAGAAACACTAGCCTCAGCGGTCAGAAATGTCTACTGCGGCGAACACAGATTTTCAGTGTCGGGCGCGGCAATCTTCCGGCGACGCCGTTGACCAGCAGGAACGCCGCTAACGCCGGATCTCGTTCCAAATCACTCTGACCCCCGACTCCTCAACCCACGCCATCACGAGACCCGCTCGCCGAGTTCCTCTGCCAGCTGGACGAGTTTCTCCGCAGCCGCAACCCCGCCGTTCTCGATGTCCTCGTCGAGTTCATGACGGAGCGCGGACACCCACATCCTGGCTTGGCGGCCCGCAACTTGATCGACGAGCTGTCCTTCACTGCCCACCGTTTCCGCCGCCCCGCCACGCTGGAAGGTGGGTGAATCTGGCTGATTTGGGAAAGGGTCGCCAGACGGCCCTGCTGCCGGGCGTGCTGCCCGGCGCCCTGACCGCCGAGCGCCTCACCCTCGAGCCCGCTCCCGCCGCGCGGCGCGGGGTCGG
>NZ_JBFAMX010001002.1:0-2424 GCF_040659615.1 Nonomuraea sp. NPDC049784 | reverse complement strand
TCCGCGCCGCGGCGTGCGCGTAACGAGCCCCTCATTGACGAGCTCTCCCAGGGCCAGCCTTACGGTGTTCCTGCTACCCCTCCCGGGCACGCCGGAACCTGCGGCCAGTCGATCCCCGACGTTCACGCCGTCCAGGCTAGGAGGCCGCCCCCTGCTGGCTGAATCAGCCAAAAGTACGATCTGCGCCTGCCCCGTCCCCTTGTCGCCGCACATGCGGCGCGTACTTGCGCGCCATCCTCGCCTTGCGAGGGCTGTGGTCCTTCAGTCGTGACGGGGCAGGCCTGACACCTCGTGGCCGGCGTGGAACAGAGCCTCGGCGATGAGGGCCCGTACGTGTGAGTCACGGGTCCGGTAGAGCACGCGACGCCCGTCCCTGCGGGTGTCCACCAGCCCTGCCAGCCGGAGCTTGGCCAGGTGCTGCGACACGGACGGCCGGGGCACGCCGATGGCCTGGGCAAGCGAGTTCACATCCTGCTCGCCCGATGACAGCAACCACATCAGCCGCAGCCGGGTGCCGTCGCTCAGCATGCGGAAGGCGTCCACGGCCGCGTTGACCTGGGCGGGAGTGGGTTGCTCCTGCGTCTGGTTCGCACCTGAAACGTTGTCGCGTGCGTACATGACTACATATCATGATAAAAAGGGACTAATTGCGCAAGTGAGGGATGCCATGGCTGAGAAGCAGGACCTTCGAGGGCACGGGCATGAGCACCAGCAGTCGGGGGCGGGGAGGAGACTCGCGCGCATGGTGCACGAGGTCGTGTCCCACGGCCTCTTCAGGACGCACAGCCACGACAGCGCCGACAAGACCGACGCCGCCCTGGAGTCCAGCAGCCGTGGCATGCGCGTGCTGGCCGTCTCGTTCGCCGTCCTGATGGCCACCGCCGCCGTCCAGGCGGTGATCGTCGTCGCCTCCGGCTCGGTCGCGCTGCTCGGCGACACCCTGCACAACCTGGCCGACGCCCTCACCGCCGTCCCGCTGGCGATCGCGTTCTCCCTCGGCCGCCGCGCCGCCAACCGCCGCTTCACCTACGGGTACGGCAGGGCCGAGGACCTCGCGGGCATCGGCATCGTCCTCCTGATCGCCGCCTCGGCGGCCCTGGCCGGCTACGAGGCCGTCATGCGGTTGTTCAACCCCCAGGACATCAGGGCCGTCGGCTGGGTGGCGGGCGCCGCCGTGGTCGGGTTCGCGGGCAACGAGTGGGTAGCCCGGTACCGGATCAAGGTGGGCAGGGAGATCGGCTCGGCCGCGCTGGTGGCCGACGGCCTGCACGCCAGGACCGACGGCTTCACCTCGCTGGCCGTACTTCTGGGCGCGGGCGGCGCGGCCCTCGGCTTCCCCCTCGCCGACCCGATCGTGGGATTGCTGATCACGTTCGCCATCTGCTTCGTGCTACGCGACGCCGCCCGCGAGATCTACCACCGGCTCATGGACGCCGTGGACCCCGCCCTCGTGGACACCGCCGAACGCATCCTGGCCGCGGTGGACGGGGTGCGGCGGGTCGGATCCGTACGCCTGCGCTGGATCGGCCACGCCCTGCACGCCGAGGTGGAGATCCTCGTGGACCACGGCATGTCGGTGGTGGACGCGCACGCGGTGGCGGTGGAGGCCGAGCATCGCCTCATCCACGAGCTCCCACGCCTGAGGGCGGCCACCGTACACACCGACCCTCACGGCCCGGCAGGCGCCGACCACCACGCCTCGTTGTCCGCCCATCGCACCCACTGAACTGCGACCTACCGTGGCGCGACCTCGGCGAGCTTGGCGAGCAGGGCGGTGACCCGTTCGCCCGCCGCCTTCGCGCCGCCGGAGGTCAGCGCCGAGCCCATCCCGCAGGCCACAGCGCCCGCCGCGATCCACTCCGGCGCGTTGTCGATGGTCACACCTCCGGTCGGGATCGCCGGAGCCTGCGGCAGGGCCGCCCGCACGTCCCGCAGCCACGACGGTGACACGGCGGAGGCAGGGAAGATCTTCACCGCGTCCGCACCCTCCTCCAGAGCTCGGACGATCTCGGTCGGGGTCGCCACGCCGGGGAAGACGGGCACGCCGTAGCGGTGGCCGGTGCGGATCACATCGGGATGCAGGCTCGGCGAGACCAGGAAACGCGCCCCCGACTCCACGGCGGCGCGGGCCGCGGCGGCGTCCAGCACGGTGCCCGCGCCGACCAGAGCCTCAGGCCGCTGCTCGGTGAGCCGCGCGACGGTGGCGAGCGCGCGCGGCGTGGTGAGCGCCACCTCCACGGCGCTCAGCCCCGCGTCCAGCACCGCCTCGGCGGCGGCCAGCGCCTCATCGGGCCCCAGGCTCCTGACGATCCCGAACACCCGCTGCTCGGTGACGGCTCGGACGATCTCCCACCGATACATGACTCCCCTTCTGACGATGAACGTCGTTCGGGCCGCTGACGTGCGGGCCGCGGGATGCGCCGC
>NZ_JBFAMX010001001.1:0-2426 GCF_040659615.1 Nonomuraea sp. NPDC049784 | reverse complement strand
ATGCCGGGCAGCGCCGTGATCACCACGGGCAGCGGGCGGGAGATGGCCCACCGGGCGGCATCGGCGATCTGCCGCCCGACCCACGGCGCGCCGGATCGAGCCTGGTCAGGCCGGCGGGCGTACAGCATGTGGATCTCTGATCCGGCAAAGGCGGGGTCCTGTTCCACTGTGGTGTCGAAACCGTGCGCGCCCAACAACGCGACCAGGCGTTCTACGCGGCCGCTGATGTCGTGGACCTCGGCAACAACTTGGTCGATGAGAGGCCAGTGCTCCGGATCGATCCCGAGCAGCACGTCCTGTTCGGCGCGCTCGACGTCCACCTTCAGCAGGTTGATCCGGTCGATGCTCTGCTGCCGGATCCACCCCGACAAGCGGCGGACCGGGACGGTCAGCGTCTGCGGACCCGCGGTCCGGTCATGGATCACCGGGGCGAGCGTCTCGGCGACCTTCTCCGTCAGCCCGGCAGCGATTGCCCGATGCTCATCGCTGCGCTGACGGGCGTAGATGCGGACGACCTCCGCATCGGCCGCCGGGTCGGCAAACAGCCCGGACTGCAACGTAGAGCCCGGATAGTACGCGAGATCCGCCTCCCCGTCGCGAGCGCCGAGGGCCACTCGCTCCACACGCGCGCTCAGCCCATGAGCACGAATGTTCGTCTCGAGTACATCAGCCACGGCCGGAACCGGCTCGAAGGCGTGAATCTGAAGCTGACGGGCATGGGAGGCGGCAAACAGCGTGAAGACGCCGATGTTCGCGCCGACGTCGAGGATCACGTCCCCGTCCTGGATTCGAAGGCCGGCGCGCAGGTACCGGCCCCGCACCATGATCTCGTCGACCAGCTCGCGTGTCTCGTTGGCGTTGAGCTCGGCGATCGGAGTCCCGTCAGGGAGCCGGCCGGTGAGGTCATCGCTGCTTGCGGGGCGGGTCGAGGCTTCGCCGTGAGCTTCGAGACGAGGGGCGATCACGACCAGGTCCGCACCCCAGGGACGAGGGTGCAGGACGCCTTGGGGGAGCTCGGCCAGGTACGCCTGTTCCGGTTCGATGTGGCGCGCCTTCAGCGGCAGGCCGATCGTCGAGGCCCAAGCCGTCAACGACGCGGCGAGGTCGTCACAACGCGCTGATGAGATCAACCGGACGTCGAACCGGGAGGCTCTGACGGCACCCGCCAGGTCCGCCAACGACCGGTCAGGATCCTCGCATGCGGCAGCCAGGACCTCTGCCACCTGGTGGAGGAAGGCCTCCAACCAGGCTTCGCACATCGGCCCGCGCGGGGCGGATAACGTCCAGGTCATGCCCTCCTCCGTCACGACGGCCGCGCAGTGCAAGGGAAGATCTTCCGGTAGTGCGAAACACTCATCCTCGCCAGCGGCGAAGCTGAAACCAGGCAAGGACCCCGCCTCGACAAGCTCCCGCAATCCAGCGAGCGCGCCCGCGGGATGCGCTGGCCGTCGCGCGATCCACCGGCGCGTGTGATCCAGCAAGGAGTGCGCGGGGTCAAGGCGCATGGACCACAGCAACGGTTGCGGATGGTCCTCAGCCGGCGAGGCGACGGCGGGGGTATCGCCAGCACCGTTCAGAGCCAGGACGAGGGCGTAGACCGTACGCTGCAGCAGCTCTGCATCCCGGGTACCCATCGCGTTGTCCCAGGCAGACCTCTCACACACGAGTCTGCTGGCGCTCACGCGAGCAGAGCCGTGCTCGTGAGCGGAGTGCGGCGTGCGGTGCGGTACAAGGCTGGACGATGGCATGGGCACGATTCCCCTTTGGCCAGATAAGCGTGGCGAGGCAGCGCCACGGGCGGACGAGGTGGCGGTGGAACGGCTTCATGATCAGCGCGACAACGGTGCAGGTGGACGTCAGGTTTCGCTTCCTCTAGAAGAGCTCGAAGCACTCCGGTGTGGAAGGGCGCGAACGTCATCTGCGGTGGCCTTTCGTCATCTCGGTGTCATCCAGCACCGCAGCCCTCTTTCGCACGGCTGTGGGAGTGTGGACACTTGAACAGGCATGCCTGGCTTGGGGAGGCGAGCGGTGAGAGACATTGCGGTCCTGCTCGAGTACTTGGTTCGGCACCACGGAGGGACAGCAGCAGCGTTCCTCCGACGCATCGCCGAGCGGCACTCGCGCCTCGGCTACGGAGGGCTGGGATGCCATCGGCAGAAACTGGACCGGTGGAAGAAGGGCACGAAACCAGACCAGTACACCCAGCTGGCCCTGGCCGATCTCCTCGACGTCTCCAGCCACGAGGTCATCCGGCTGGGGTGGCCCAGCTGGCTCGACAACGCGATCCCCGCTACATCTCTCTCGGGAGATCACCTCACGACATTCCTGCACGACGCCTCAGAAAGGGCCGGTGGCCCCGTGCAACGACGGCGCTTCCTCATTCTCCTCGCAGCTGGCGGCGTGTCCGCCCTCACGATGCCCTCACC
>NZ_JBFAMX010001000.1:0-2426 GCF_040659615.1 Nonomuraea sp. NPDC049784 | reverse complement strand
GTCAGCGCACCGTACCCGCGCTCGCGCAGCTCATCGATCGCGGCGGCGAGAATCGTCATCGCCCTGGCACGGGGCGCTGACCATCGAGGGCATCGCGGCCCGCTCCGGCGCGGGCAAGCCGACGATCTATCGCTGGTGGGGGTCCAAGGCCGAAGTCGTCCTCGATGCCTTGCTCGACCGGGCAGCCGTGGAGAGCCCGTTACGGACGAGGGTTCGCTGCCCGCGGACCTGGTGGCGTTCCTGAACGCCACGTTCCGGCAGCACGACGAGCGGCCGATCCTGAGCGGCCTCATGGCTCAGGCGTTGCTCGACCCGGTCTTCGCCAAGGCGTTCCGGGATCGATTCCTGTCCAGCCGCCGAGCAGCCCTGCGCGAGATCCTGGACCATGCCGTCACATGGGGAGAGATCGCCGCGGACGTGGATCCCGAGCTGCTCGTCCGCGCGGTTCGCTGACCTTCCGTCATAGGCCGGCCTCGGCGTACTGCGCCACGCCGTCGCCGAACGACCAGTCGATCGGCTGGTTCTCGTAGATCGTGACGAACACGTTCCGCGGCTCGGTGCCCGCGTACTCCTCGGCGAGATCGGCGATCCTGCGGTAGAGGGCCTGCTTCTGGGCCGCCGTACGACCCGAGCGCATGGTGATGGAGACGAACACGATGTCGTCGTCCCGGTGAATGCCGAGGTAGTCGTCGTCGTAGCGGAACATGCGATGCGTGCCGTCGTGGCTGGTGAGCACCTGGAACCTGTCGTCCTGCGGGATGCCGATGGCGTCGACCAGGGCATCGTGTACGGCTCGGCCCAGGGCGTCCAGCCGCTTCTCGTCTGCGCGGAGCGCATCAATACGAACAAAGGGCATGATTTCGTCCTTTCACATGATTCACGCAGTGAGCGGGCACCTCAGCGGACGTGTCCGGCAAGCAGGCCGAGCGCGCCGTCGACGGCCTGCGCGTACACCTCCGCGTCACCGGCGGCGCGGGCCAGTACATACCCACCCTGCAGCACGGCGACGAGCGCGGTGGCGGTGGCCGCCGGGTCGAGCGCGGTGTCCAGCTCGCCTTGTGACCGTGCTTCCGCGAGGACGCCGGCGAGCCGGGCTCGCAGCCAGGCGAAGGTCTCCTCGACCGGACGGCGTAGCACGGAATCGTCCATCACGTCCGGGTCCTGGGTAAGGCGGCCGACCGGGCAGCCCCGGAGCGCTTCCCGCTCCCGGCGCAGGTAAGCGGTGATCCGCTGGACGGGGGTCCCGGAGCCGGAGAACTCCGCCTCCGCGCGAGCGCGCATGTCGTCGGCGCTGCGGGCGATCGCGGCCAGTGCAAGGTCGGGCTTGCCGCGGAAGTGGTGGTACATGCTGCCCTGGCCGGCCCCGGATCGCTGCTGGATCGCCTTCGGCGAGGTGCCCACGTATCCGCGCTCCCACAGCAGCTCTCGGGTGCTCTCGATCAGCCGTTCTCTCATGTCCACGGTCACGATCGTACATACTAGTAGGTACAGAGGCAACCCGCGGGCGACGTACCGAAGATCGCAGGAGTCAGCGCGCCATGGCCTGCGGTGTGGTGAGGGCGTCGAGCAGGCCGGGGAACACCTCGTCCATCTCTGTGCGGCGGAGGGCGTTCATTCGCGAGGTCCCGACGTAGTACTGCCGGATCAGGCCCGCCTCCCGCAGGACGTTGAAGTGGTGGGTGGCGGTGGACTTGCTGACCGGTATGTCGAAATCGCCGCACTTGATGTCCTCGCCGGTGGCGTCGAGCTGCGTGACGATGCTCCGGCGTACCGGATCGACGAGGGCCTCCAGCACCTGCTGGAGGTCGAACTGCGACACCTCTGGGTGCGGCGGTGTACGTCCCATGGGCCCTATAGTACGACAATCATCGAAGTTTGACAGCGATCGTACTTATGAGCTTCAGTGGGTCACGTTCACGGCGAGCGAAGGATGGTTGGCATGGCAAGGACCGTGCGGTTCCACGAGGTCGGCGGGCCCGAGGTGATGCGGCTGGAGGACCTGGAGACAGGTGAGCCGGGACCGGGCGAGGTACGGATCCGCGTGGACGCGATCGGGGTCAACAGGGCCGAGGCGCTGTTCCGCGGCGGCCAGTACATCGAGCCGGTCAAGCAACTGCCCGCCGGGCTCGGCTCTGAGGCCGCCGGTGTGATCGAGGCGGTCGGCCCGGACGTTAATGGGTTCGAGGTGGGGCAGGCGGTCAGTGTCGTGCCGTCCTTCTCGTACAACGACTACGGCATGTACGCCGAACAGGCGATCGCGCCGACGCGCGCCCTCCTGCATCGCCCCGATGGGGTGGACGCGGTTTCCGGCGCCGCGGTGTGGATGCCCTACCTCACCGCGTACGGCGCGATGGTGGAGGTGGGCGGGATGCGGGCCGGCGACGTGGCGGTGCTGAACGCGGCCTCCAGCAGCGTCGGCCTGGCCG
>NZ_JBFAMX010000999.1:0-2440 GCF_040659615.1 Nonomuraea sp. NPDC049784 | reverse complement strand
GGGACCGTACGGCGGCGCCGGCGGCGCGGCGCAGCCCTTCGGCGTCGGTGGAGTCGCCCAGGCCGACCGCGACCAGCAGCGGCGCGGCGATGGCGCCGAACGTCGGCAGCTTGGCCAGCTCACCTGCCTTGCCGGAGAAGGCGACGGCCTTGAGGGAGCCGGCGAGCTTGCCGCCGAAGGCGGCCTCGAGGGACTCGGCGCCCGTGGCGGCCCGTGGGCCTTCCTGGCCTGACCTGAAGCCGACGATCAACGCGTCGGTGTCAAAGGAGACTGGATCTGCTGAGTTCAGCCGCACAGTGGTCACGTAAACCGATGCTATCCAGGTCTTCTACGTACTCACAAACAGGGGTTCATCCTACCAATAACGCGACCTGCAACATGGTGCTATTGTCACTAGCACCATGTTGCTCACGCTGGACCTGAACGACGCGCGACCCCTGCACGAACAGGTGGCGGGCGCGATCCGCCGCGCCATCGGCGAGGGGGCGTACCGCCCTGGCGACCGCCTTCCCCCGGCCCGCGACCTGGGTCAGGCTCTCGGCATCAACCCCAACACCGTGCTGCGCGCGCTGCGCGACCTGCGCGACGAGGGGCTGCTGGAGTTCCGGCGCGGACGGGGGGTGAGCGTGGCCGGCCGCGCCGACGGCCGCGCCCTGCTCGCACAGCGCGCGCGTGAGCTGCTGGAAGAGGCCAGGAAGTACGGCTACGGCCGCGACGACCTCATCACCATCCTTGAGGAGCTGCCATGAACGCCCGAGTCATCGCCATCGTGTGGGGGCTGGCCGTCACCGCGGTCCAGGTCGCGCTGTCCCTGGCGCTGCGCGACCGGCTGCCCGATCCGCTGGCCACGCACTGGGGGCTGGACGGCAGGCCCAACGGCTCGATGTCCTTCCCGGTGTTCCTCGCGGTGGAGGTGCTGATCTGGGCGGCGGTCTGGCTGTCCGCGCTGGCCGCGGCCGAGCGGGCGCTGGCCCGCAGGCAGGGCCGGGTGCTGTGGTGGGGCGTTCTGTTCGCCATGAGCGTGTTCTCGCTCGGCCTGAAGGTCGTGACCCTGCTCGCCAACCTCGACGCCGCCCACTGGACCGAGGCCCGGCTGCAGGGCTGGCTGGTCCCCGCGGTCATCGCCGCCGCGATCGGCGTCGCCGTGATCGCGGGCTACCTGGGCAGGGGCGCGCCCGACGACCCGGCTCGCGATGCCCGGCGGCCGCCCCTCCTCCGGCTGAGGGCCGGACAGCGGACCGTGTGGGTCGGCCACGTCGCGAACCGGTGGCTCGCCCTCATCTCCGTTCTGGCGCCGGCCGCTCTGGTCGTGCTGGGCCTGCTCTACGTCGTGGGTGTGGTGCCCGGTGAGGCGGCGGGGCGCGCCGTGCCGGCGCTCGTCATCCTGCTGGTGGTCGGGCTGCTGACCTCGTCCGTGTCCGTACGGGTCGGCGACGGCCGCGTCGTCATCCAGTGCGGCCCGCTGGGCTGGCCGGCGCGCAGGATCCCCCTGTCGCGCATCGAGTCGGCCTGGTCGGAGACCCGCCATCCGAGCACTGTCGGAGGTTGGGGCTTCCGCGGGCTGCCAGGAAACAGGACCATCATGCTGCGTGGCGGCGAGTGTCTGGTCATCGGCTACCGCTCCGGCGGCCGGCTCGCGATCAGCGTCGACGACGCCGTACGCGGCGCATCCCTCATCAACGCCCTCATCGCGGAGCGAGTCGATCAATGAAAAGACCTCTCCTCATCTTCATCGTCCTGGCCTTCGGGCTGTCGTGGGCGGCGGCGCTGCCCCTCTGGCTCGGCAAGGGGCTGGCCTCGCCGCAGCTGGCCTGGGTGGCCACGCTCATGATGTTCACGCCCACGGCCGGCGTGCTCGGCGCGTGGGCCGTCTCTCGCACGCCGTTCCGCGAGTGGGCCAGGCAGACCGGGCTCACGTTCGGTGACCGCAAGAAGCGCACGGCTGTTCTCCTGCTCACGACCTGGCTCGGGGTGCCGCTGCTGGCGTTCCTGGCGATGGGGCTGAGCGCCGCCGTCGGGGTGGTCTCGCTGGACCTCGACCAGCTCAGCCTGTTCAGGGCCGCGCTGCGGGCGCAGGGCATGACGGTGCCCGCCGACCTCGGCGGGGTGGCCGTGCTGCAGATCGTGGTGGCAGCTCTCGCCGGGCCCGCGCTGAACGCGATCCCGGCGCTGGGGGAGGAGTGGGGCTGGCGCGGCTGGCTGCTGCCCCGGCTCGTCTCCTCGAACGGCATGCTCGCCGGGCTGGTCTTCACCGGCGCCATCTGGGGCGTCTGGCACGCCCCCCTCACTCTCCTGGGTTACAACTACCCGCGCCTCGGCTCATGGGCGGCGCTGTTCTTCATCGGCTTCTGCGTGCTGTTCGGAGTGCTGGCCGGGTGGCTGCGGCTGCGTACGGGGAGCGTGTGGCCGTCCGTCGTGGCCCACGGCTCCCTGAACGCGG
>NZ_JBFAMX010000998.1:0-2445 GCF_040659615.1 Nonomuraea sp. NPDC049784 | reverse complement strand
ACCAGCTTGGCATTGAGCAGCCGCGCCTGTGGGAGGCGTGGCCCGGCGGCTGGCCCGACGTCGACCCACCCGCCGGCGCTCCTGCGCGTCCCCCCGGGGCGCCGCCCGGCACCGGTCCGCGACCCCGCCGCCCTGCCAGCCGCCGCCCTGGCGACCTTGACCGTGACAAGCCGCTCGCGTCCCTGGGGCGACGCCGGCAACGAGAAGGAGCCCGTTGGTGAATGCCAGCAGTTCACGTCCGGCCACGGCGCAATGCGTCCGTGCGCCGGACGGCTATCACGTCCACGTCTACAACGTCATGCTCCAGCCGAACCACGAGAGCGCCTTTCCCGCGTTCGTCGAGCACCACCTGCACACCTGGGCGGCAGAGCACCAGGCGCTGTATCCCGACTCGCAGCCCGTCCATGCCTATCGTGATCTGCAGCTTCCGCCTCAGCCGCTGGGCTGGTACGGCCTCACCCGGCACGCACGGCCACTCGGCGGGTTCGACACCCTGGACCAGGCCTGGAGCACGCTGGAGGTGTCCGGCGACATCCCGGTGGTGACCTGCCTGCTCGCCGCCGACCGCGACGTCGGCGACCCGGCGCTCGCGTCGGTCCTGCCCACGCTCGAACTCCCGCAGGCGCTGATCGTGGATGGTCGGCTGGCCTGCCCGTACGAGGGATGCGGCGCTGTCGGCAGCCTGGAGCAGCTGCAGGTGGCCACCCGGTCCAACCCGTTGGAGATCACCGCGCCGGGCGTCATCACCGCCGACATCACCCCGGCGCCGTTCGACGACGACGGAGTGGAATGCACCGCGTGCACGCGCCGGGTGGCGCTGCCGCCCGAGTTCACGCTGATCGAGGACTGAAAACCACGGCCACTTCGGTGGTACGCGCACCCCGCAGGGCAGGCGCTCGCCGCCCGGCAGCGCCTGCCCCGCTCCCACTTTCTGACCCCGTTGGAGACCCCTCTGCCGACGATCACCAAGCAGGACGCCACCCGGCACGCCGAAGCGCAGAAGCTCGTGGACGCCCCCCGGCCGCTGACCCCGGATGAGCAGGACTTCGTGCTCGAACATTGGCACGAAGGCGCCGACGTCACCCACAACCTGGACGCCGCCTGGTTCACGCCGATAGAGCTCGCGTGGGAGATCAGGCACATGGTCGAAGGGCCGCGGATCCTCGATCTGTGCGCCGGGACCGGCCGCCTGGCCCGGGCCCGCCTCGACGATCCCGATCCGACCGACCCCGTTTCCGAGATGGTGTGCGTCGAGCGGAACCCGGCATACGTCAAAGTCGGCCGTAAGACGGTCCCGGAAGCGACCTGGATTTGCGCTGACGTGTTCGACCTCGCCCACACTGACCTCGGCCAGTTCGACACCGTGATGAGCAATCCGCCGTTCGGGTACACCCAGCGCACAGGCAACGGACCTCGCTACCGCGGGCGGCGCTTCGAGTACCACGTCATCGACATTGCCAGCGACCTGGCCCGAACAGGCGTGTTCATCGTGCCGCAGATCGCGGCACCGTTTCGGTACAGCGGCGTCCCCGTCACAACCTTCCACGGCGGCGACGAGGAGTTATCGGCGCTTTGTCGCCGCCACAGGCGTGGAGCTTGTCCCCGGCATGGAACTGGACACCTCCATCCATGACGACGCCTGGCGCGGCGTGAAGCCCAAGGTCGAAGTGGTCATGTGCCAGTTTCGCAAACGCGCGTCGCCGAAACCCGCTCCGATCGGTCGTCCTCAAGCGCTGGTCGCTTCCGGACCGGCTGGCCAGCCCGGCCTGTGGTGACCCCCTCCGCCCACCACAGGCCACGCTTCGTCATGGGCTGCGCCCGTCAGCTGGACCAGCTGGAGGAGGGCGCGGCGGAAGAGCTCCAGTTGGTGTCAGCCTGAGCGCCATCCCCCGTCGACGGCGGGGCGAAGTCCTTGCCGTCCGAAGGGGGAGCCGGATCTGCGGCGGCTGAAGCGGCCGACGCGGCACCCTGCTTCTGGCTGCGGGATCTCCCTCTGGGGCTCGCCGGTCGACGTGCTCTGCGCCGGCCGGTCGGCGCTTGCCCGAAGCCGAGCTCGGCCAGCCACTCCTCGGTGAATAACTGCCGAGCTTGGCCCAGCAGCTGTTCTCGCTTGGTCGTCAGTTCGCTGATCTCTTCGTCGATTTTGGCGAGCTCAACGAGCACCGGCAGGTTGGCGTCGAATAGCTGGCGGGCGGCCGCCCTAATGTCTTTGACATCGCTTCTGACACTCATGATCGACCAGAGTAAAGGCTGTCTGTGGCGGCGCGAAAGTACCCGCAAGACATCTGCTTTCCGGACTGAAGCCCGCCGCCGCCAGGACGCGTCATCCGGCCGATCGCGTACGCCTGCTCCCGGCGCCGCTTCTGGGATACCGCGTGCCCCCGCTCCGGAAGGCCAAGCCGCGCTTCGCGCGGTCGCCTCCGGCGAGCCTTCCTCCGCGGCCGC
>NZ_JBFAMX010000997.1:0-2445 GCF_040659615.1 Nonomuraea sp. NPDC049784 | reverse complement strand
CAGGCCGCGCGACCGGCCCTCGTCGACGGCGCACCCGGACTGGTCTGGGCCCCGACTGGACACCCCCGCGTCGTGTTCGACTTCACCATCGCCGACGGGCAGATCACCGCGATCGACATCATCGCCGACCTCGAACACCTCGAACTGCTCGACCTGCAGCTCCTGGACGGCTGACGGGAACGCGGCTCCTTACGCACCTGACACGGCAGGACCGGCCGGGCAGCTGATTCCCGGCCGGCGCGCTCAACCACCTTGCTGATCTGCGGTTAGGTGTTCAGGAAGGGGGAGCGAGCAGCACCGTCGCCCGGGGTCGAACCGGCCGTAGAGGTTGAGGTCGGTCCAGAACAGCGCCGACAGGCCGCGCCGGTCGGCGCCGGTGAGCCGCTTGGCCCAGGCCGGATGGCGAACACTGACTACTACCGGCTGACCTACAATGGCCGCGAGCGGGGGTACTGGCACGAAATCCGGCGTTAACGGGATTCCCGCTGGTCAGCAGGCCCTGTGGAGCTCGCCCTCGCGAAGCGGCGAAGTACGGCCGCCCCAACAGGAGTCCCGATGGCATCAGCGGCCGGCTACGTCGAAGACTTCTGATCAGCATGACTGAGGCCTCGGTAACGGCCTCTGACCAGCCCCATTAGCCCTTTCCGGCCTACTTGGTCTGGCCCCTGTCAGGCTCCGGCGGCATCGAGGCGGGCGAGCTGCTCCCCTGTGAGCTTGACGTCGAGCGCAGGCAGCGCCGCCTCGTACTGCTGGAGCGTGCGCGGCCCGATCAGCGGCACGATCGCTGGCGAGGTCTGGTGCAGCAGCCAGGCAAGGACCAGCGCGTTCGGGGTGACGCCGGTCTCGGCGGCCACCTTGGCGGCAACGGCGAGTCGGGCCTCGGCGTCCGGACCCTGGTAAGGGTTCATCGCCTCGTGGCCCGCGCGCTTGGCGGGGCTGTCGTAGATGCCCTTGAGGATCGGCGAATAGGCGACCAGGGTCAGGTCGTCGTGTGCCTGCAGGTAGTCGAGCTGCTCGTCGTCCACGATGGACGCGTGCCGGAGCCCGGCCCGGCGCCGCAGGTAGGAGTGCTGCTGCTGGAGCGCCACCGGCGCCGGCCAGCCGTGCTGGGCGCACAACTGGCGGATCCGCTCCAGCCGCCAGGTCCGCACGTTGGACCAGCCGATGTAGCGGGCCTTCCCGGCCTGCACGATGCCGGCCAGCGCCTCCAGCGTCTCCTCCAAGGGCGTGGCGCGATCGTCGACGTGCACGTAGTACAGGTCGACATGGTCGGTGCCGAGCCGGCGCAGGCTGCCGTCGATGGCCTCCCGCAAGGTCTTCGCCCCGGCCCCGGCGAACGTCCGGTAGGCGGCGTCCCAGTCAGGCCGGCCGTCGGACCAGACCGCGTCCAGGTCGCGTACCACGGCGCTGCCCTTGGTGGCGAGGAACACCTGCTCGCGACCGCCGGTCCTGGCCAGCCAGCGGCCCAGGAACTCCTCGCTCTCGCCGCCGTAGCTGCCCCGGCTCTCCCACCAGCAGTAGCAGTCGGCGGTGTCCAGGAAGTTGCCGCCGGCCTCGAGGTACCGGTCGAGGATCGTGACGGCTTCGTCCTCCGGCGTCACCGTTCCCATGATCATGCACCCTAGAGCGAGCTGACTGACCTGCTCACCCGTACGGCCAAGCTGCACAGTTCTCACGTGATGTGCTCCCATCTCGGTGCCACCGACGCTAGGAGCTCGAGCACGCTCCAGGTCAAGGAAACGGGGGAAGATTCAAAGGCGCCGCGGATGCGCGAGATGCCGTCCAGCAGTTTCAGCAGGCGGACGGTGCCGGTGTTCCAGTAGACCCATCATCATCGAGACACCTGGACACTCTGGGCAGCGTGCCTCACGTGCCTGAGAGATCGTCACGCTCTCATCTGGGAGAAGAGGTCAACAACGCAGGATAACCATCGGCGTTCATGCGGGGCGGCCAGCTCATCCTTGGCCAGAACGACGCGTACGACGGTCCGGCCGGCCTTGAGCAGATCAAGGACCTTGCGGCGGAACTCGGGGGGATAGCTCCTGGGCATACGGCCCGCGGCGTCGGGCGTCGGAACTGGCGGTGGGGGAGTGGCGGAGATCTTGGATGTAGTGGCTGTTTCGGGGGAGATCTGGACACGTCAGTGCTTGGCCAGGCAGTCGTCGGTGAGCGGCCGGCAAACCTGTATGTGGCGGTGACGCGGCCCGGTTCTGCCTCGTCTCGCCTATGAGATCTACAATGTAAAGGAGCTCGGTTGAAAAATTTCATTCCTCCAACCATCAACACCACAAACTCCCGCAACCACAGCCCCGGCTAACGAACTCGTTGATGAGCCGTGTCGAGATCGCCAGGGTCACGTCCACGGACGTGGTGTATGAATCGATCTTCGCGTGATCCTGTTTCTGCAGGTTAAGCGGTAAGTGTCTGCGGGAGCGGGTTGGGGAC
>NZ_JBFAMX010000996.1:0-2447 GCF_040659615.1 Nonomuraea sp. NPDC049784 | reverse complement strand
TGCCAGCGCAGCAGGTCGTGGATCGTCTTGTCAGTGCCGTCATCACGCCACTTGCTGAAGTAGTAGTACGTCGCGCTCTTGGGCGGCAGGTCGTGCGGCAGATAATCCCATTGGACCCCGGTTCGTCCCTGGTAACGGATCGCGTTAACGATCTCACGTAACTGGTAGTTGCCCTCGTGGCCGCTGACGGACGGGTGCACGGCCTTCCACGCCGCGAGTACCGGCTCGATCAACGCCCACTGCGCGTCGGATAAGTCACTCGGGTACGGCTTGCGCTCGCTCACGCGGCCATCCCAGCACATCCCAGCCCGCCAACCGACGGTAACGCTACAAACCCGTCCGATCACACTGCGACATCACTGGCATGGACTCGCGAAACGCACTCTGAAAGGCCCATGCGTCTCGACGCGCCAATTCCGTCCCATTCCCGATGAGCCAACACGCCGCAAAGCCGTGATCGCAGGGCCGCAGCACTAAGGGGTCCGAGCATGGGCCTGGTGATCGTAGCGTGGGGCCGTGATATTCCGGATCGCGCATGGTGGCGGTGGCTGTGACTGCTGATCGGCTCCAGACGGAAAGGCGCTGGTGTTTCTCCTGCAAGGCGACGCCCAGGAACGCCGAAAGCATGGCCGTGGTGCTTTGGGCGGATAACGGTGTGATCGTCACGCAGGTTCACGCTCCAGGCTGCGCAGCCTTACATGCCGTGACGGACCTGCCAGACGGGGTGGACGACGTCGTCCGCCTCGGCACCAGCCGTGGTTCGTATCAGCCGTAGGGGGGCGCGTTCGGCTCGAGCGCCGCTGCGTAACTGGTGCAGCGTCCGCTGCCTGCCGGGCAGCTCGGCGGTCGTGGACTCGAGCAGCTCGCCGGAGTGTCGGCCGGACAGCCGGGCCAGGCCGCTGCCGGGACGACATCGGCTGGCGGCAGAGGCACACGAGCGCGCCGGCAACCTGATGCCCAGACCACACAGCCATCGTGGACGGCCTACTGATCGACTTCAAGAGCACCCGTCGTACCGAACGCTTCCCCCTCCCGATGATCCTGCAGCTCCTCGGCTACACCTTGATGGACTTCACCGACCGATATCGCATCGACCGGGTCGGCGTGTACCTGACGCGTACGAGATCCCTCATCCACTGGCCAATCGAGGACTACCTCGCCCTGCTCGGCGCCCGCCGTCGTGATCTGACCGAGCTGCGAGCGGCTTTTGGGGGGCAGACCAAGTACGAGAGAAAGGGATAGTGGAGTGTTGAGGCGCTGCTCAGAGGGCTCGTTTGTCCGATTATGTGACCCTCCGCTTGGGCTTGGTTGCGGTTTGATGAACACGGTCGTTCGGCAGGGTTGATCACCGCTACGGTTTCGGCGTCTTGGATGCCGGGATCGAGGCGAGGGACGGCCTGGGATGACGTGGATCGAGCGGACCGCCTACCCGCAGTTCAAGCGGCTAACGTCGGCGCGGGTGCTGCACGTGTTCTTCACGCCCTCGCCGGAAGAGGTGGCCTGGGCCGAACAGCGCTACCGGCAGCCCCGAGTCGTGCTTCGCGCTGGTGCTGGCGTTGAAGTGCTTCCAGAAGATGGCGCGCTTCCCGTCCCCGGACGAGATCCCCGACGTGGTGATCGACCACGTCCGGCGCTGCCTGGAGTTGGCCGAGGACATCCGGCCGGACCACGGGTCCTCCCCGAGCGCGAAGGCGCATCGCAAGCTGGTGCGCCAGCGTCAGGGCGTGAAATACGACGCGGGCCGGGCCCGGGCGATCACCGCGGTGGCGATCCGGAAGGCAGCCCAGGCCAAGAACAACCCGGCGGACCTGATCAACGTGGCGATTGAGGAGTTGCTTCGGCTCCGGCTGGAGCTGCTCGGGTACACGACGCTGGAGGACCTGGCCACGAGCATCCGCGCCGAGGTGAACGCCACCATCTTCGCCACGATCCTTCAGCGGATGGGCGAGTCCGGCCGGGCCCGGATGGGGGGTCTGCTCGTCGTCGGGCCGGACGGCAAATCGACGTTCAACCGGCTCAAGAAGCCCGCCCAGTGGGCCACGTGGTCGCGATTTCGTGACCAGGTGAAATGGTTGGATCAGGTGGACGCGCTGGGCGACACCGACGCGTGGCTGGAGGGCATCGCGCCGTCGAAGATCGCCGACTTCGCGGGGGAAGCCGACGCCCAGGACGCCGACACCCTGTCGCGCTACGACCCGGTCAAGCAGGTGGCGTTACTGGCGTGCCTGACGCACACCGCCCGGATGCGGGCCCGCGATGACCTGGCCGAGATGCTGTGCAAGCGGATGGCCTCCCATGTCAAACGGGCCAAGGCGGAGCTGGAGGAGATCCGCGCTCGGCAGCGCGCGACCAGCGAGCGGCTCATCGGCACCTACCGGCAGGTGCTGGAACGTCTCGACCCCGGCAGCGAGACCTCGGCCGCCGGACGCGAGGCGGTGGCGCGGGCG
>NZ_JBFAMX010000995.1:0-2463 GCF_040659615.1 Nonomuraea sp. NPDC049784 | reverse complement strand
CGAGCTCGGCGCGGACGACGACTTCTTCGCCCTCGGCGGCCACTCCTTGCTGGCCACCCGGGTCATCGCCCGGCTGGCGGCGGCGGGGACCACGGCGCCGCTGCGGGAGCTGTTCACCCATCCGACGGTGGCCGGGTTCGCCGCGACGCTGGAGGACCTGGCGGGCGAGCAGGGCAGCCCCCTCGTGCCCCGCCCGGCCGGGACGCTGCCGCCGCTCTCCCCCGCCCAGGAACGCCTGTGGTTCCTGCACCGCCTGGATCCCTCCGACGCCTCGTACAACATGTACATCGTGCGCAGGCTCCAGGGCCCGCTGGACGAGGTGGCGCTGGGGCGGGCGCTGACCGGGCTGGTCGCCAGGCACGAGTCGCTGCGGACCCGGTTCCCCGAGGTGGACGGGCGGCCGGTGGCCGTCGTCGAGCGGCCCGCGCCCGTCACGATCGAGCGGCTGGCCGCCCGGGGCGAGGCCGAGGCACGTGCCCTGGTCGCCGCCCGCACGAACGCCCCTCTCGACCTGGGCGCCGCGCCGCCGCTGCGCGTCACGCTGGTCCGGCTCGCGGCCGGCGACCACGTGCTCTGCGTCGTGCTGCACCACATCGTGGCCGACGGCTGGTCGATCACGGTGTTCCTGGACGACCTGGCCGCGCTGTACGCGTCGGCCGAGCTGCCGCCGCTGGCGGTACAGCACGGGGACGTCGCCGGATGGCAGCGGGAGCAGGACCGGAGCACGGCGCTCGACTACTGGCGGGCGCGGCTCGCCGGCCCGCCCACGCTGGAGCTGCACACGGACCGGCCGCATCGGCCGGGGGCGACGCGGGGCGACTTCCACGTGATCGAGGTGCCGGGCGACCTGCTCGCGGCGCTGGAGAAGACGGCGCGCGGGCATCGGGTGACGTTGTTCATGGTGCTCCTGGCGGCGTACCAGATCCTGCTGTCCCGGCACACGGGGCAGGACGACGTGCTGGTCGGGTCGCCGACGGCGGGCCGGGACCGGGTGGAGCTGGAGCCGCTCATCGGATACCTCAGCACCACGCTGGTGCTGCGCGGCGACCTGTCGGGCGATCCGACGGTGGAGGAGCTGCTGGCCAGGACGCGCGGGACGGTCCTGGAGGCGATGGCTCATCACGATGTGCCGTTCGAGCAGCTGCTGGCGGAGCTGGACGTCGAGCGGGACCTGTCGAGGAAGCCGATGTTCCAAACCCTGTTCACCCTGAACAGCCAGACCGCCGACGGCGAACGCGACCGCCTCGGCCCGGTGCGGATGTCGTTCTTCGACGACGGGTACCGGCAGGCCAAGTTCGACCTGACCGTGGAGGCGTGGCGGTCGCCCGGGCGGTTGCGGGTGGCGTTCGGGTATGACGCGGGGTTGTTCGACGCGAAGACGGTGGCGGAGCTGGCCGAGCGGTTCGTGGTCGTGCTGCGGGGGGTGGCCGACGCGGGGAACCGGCGGGTGCCGCTGTCGCGCCTGCCGGTGCTCACGCCCACCGACGAGGCCTTGCTCGCGTCGGTGGATCGCCCTGTCTCCGAGCCGGAGGCGGGCACGGTGCTCGGGCTGATCGCCGAGTCGGTGACGGCGCATCCCGGCGAGGTGGCCGTGAGCTGCGGCGCCGAGACGGTGACGTACGCCGGGCTGGAGCGGCGGGTGGCGCGGCTGGCCGCGGACCTGGCGGAACGGGGCGTACGCGAAGGGGACCTGGCCGGGCTCCGGATGGGGCGCTCGATCGACGCGGTCGTGGCCATGCTGGCGATCTGGCGAGCGGGGGCCGCGTACGTGCCGCTGGACCCGGAGTACCCGCCGGAGCGCCTGCGCGCCATGGCCGCCGGAACATCCTTCACCGTCACGGACGGGCTCAGGATCGAGCCCGGCGAGCGGGACGAGGCCCGGCCCGGTCTGGCATATGTGATCTACACCTCGGGCTCCACCGGCACCCCCAAGGGCGTCGCCGTCGAGCACGCCGGGCTGGCCGAGCGGGTCAGGTGGATGCGCAGCGCGTACGGCCTGCGCCCCGGCGACCGCGTCGTCCAGCTCGCGTCCCTCAGCTTCGACACCCACGCCGAGGAGGTCTACCCGGCGCTGGCGGCGGGCGCCACGGTCGAGTTGCTGCCGGGCGGCGGCGCCACCCTGCCCGACCTCCTCGCCCGCCGGCCCGGCATCACCGTGCTCGACCTGCCCACCGCCTACTTCCATCACCTGGTCGACCTGATCGACGAGATCGCCTGGCCGGAACGGCTCCGCCTGGTGATCCTCGGCGGCGAGCAGGTGCGCGCGGAGGCGGTGGCCCGCTGGCGTGACCGCTTCGGCGACCGGGTGCGCCTGGTCAACACGTACGGCCCCACCGAGACGACGATCATCGCCACGGCGGCCGAGCTGACAGGCGGGGACCCGCATCCCCCGATCGGCCGCCCGGTGCACGCGACCCCGATCAAGATCCTCGACCACCACGGCGCTCCCACACCGCCCGGAGC
>NZ_JBFAMX010000994.1:0-2475 GCF_040659615.1 Nonomuraea sp. NPDC049784 | reverse complement strand
AGCACGTGCCCCCACGCCTGCGGCCCGCTCCCGAACACCACCAGCCGCCGGGCATCCCCGGAGGCCAGGTGGCGGACGGCGAGGGCGGAGACGGCGGGGGTGCGAAGTGAGGTGAGCGCGATCCCGTCCAGGGCCGCGAGCGGGGTCAGGGTGTCGCCGTCGAACAGCAGGTACGTCCCCTGGATCCGGGGCAGCCCGCGATCGGCGTTGCCCGGCGCGATGGTGACGGCCTTCACCCCCGCGTACCGCCCGGCCGCGGCGGGCATGAGCAGCAGCTGCCCGGCCGGCACGTCCACGATCGGCCGCTGCGGCGTGGCCTCGGGATCGAGTCCCGCAAGGAGCGCGTCCTCCAGGATCCGCACGGCCCGCCCCATGGGCACCAGCCGCTCCAGCGTGGCGGCGTCGAGATATGGCAATCCGGTCATCGCAGCGTGAACCCCAATCCCATCGGATCGTCGGGATCGAGCTCGAAGGTGTGCCGCCCCGTCCGGTACGCCATGCCCTCGATCTCCGGCACGATCCCGTCGTCCAGGACCTCGCCCACCCGCGCGCGGAAGGTGCTGCCGACGATGCTGTCGTGGATCAGCGGCCCGCGCAGCCCCGAGCCGTGCAGCAGCGCCAGCCGGGCCGCCGTGCCGGACCCGCACGGCGAGCGGTCCACCTCCCCGTCGGCGAACACCGTCACGTTCCGCTGGTGCGCCACCCCGTCCACGTCCGGCAGCTCGTCGTAGAAGATCACGCCGTAGACGCCGGACAGCCGGTCGTCGGAGTGATGCCGGGTGGCCGGGTGGCCTACCAGGTCGGCCTTGATCCGGCGGGCGTGGCCGATGAGCGCCGTCAGGTGCCCGGGCTCCACGGACAGGCCCAGCGCCCCGGCGGGCACGGATGCATAAATCGCACCACCGTACGAAATGTCGACCTTCGTCCCGCCGGCCGCCACGTCCCGCGCCACCACGTACGACGGCACGCTGACGAACGTCACGCCGCGCACCCGCCCCGCGGAGCAGCGCACCCGCGCCGTGACGCGCCCGGACGGCACGTCGATGACCACGTCCGTCTCCCCGTCGGGATCCGCCGCGACCATTCCCTCGTGCACGGCGTAGACGCCCAGCGCGATGGTGCCGTGGCCGCAGGCGGTGGAGAACCCGTCCTTGTGCCAGAACAGCGCCCCGAACAGGGCGCCCGGGTCGTCCGGCGGCACGAGGAAGCAGCCGTACATGTCGGCATGACCGCGCGGCTCGTGGCACAGCAGCCGCCGCACGTCGTCGACCTCGGGCTCCGCCATGGCGGCGGCCCGCCGGGAGAGCACGTCCGCTCCCGGGATGCCGGGCACGCCGCCGGTCACGATCCTGAACGGCTCCCCACCCGTGTGGTAGTCCACCGTCGTGATCATGCGCTGCTCACAGTTCGAACCCGGCGGGGAACGGGTCGCGCGGGTCAAGGAAGTACTGGGCGGTGCCGGTGATCCAGGCCCGGCCGGTGATCGACGGGATGACGGCCGGCGCGCCGCCCACGGTGGTCTCCTCCAGGAGCCGGCCAATGAACCGGGTCCCGATGAACGACTCGTTCACGAAGTCCCGGCCGAGCGGCAGCTCGCCGCGCGCGTGCAGCTGCGCCATCCGGGCGCTGGTGCCGGTGCCGCACGGCGAGCGGTCGAACCAGCCCGGGTGGATGGCCATGGCGTGCCGCGAATGGTGGGCGTCGGAGCCTGGTGCGGCGAAGTAGACGTGGTGGCAGCCGCGGATGCGGTCGTCCTCGCGGTGCACGGGCTCGTCGGCCGCGTTGATGGCCTCCATGGTGGCCAGGCCGGCGGCGATGATCTCGTTCTTGGCCTTGCGGTCGAAGGGCAGGCCGTAGGAGTCGAGGTTGACGACGGCGTAGAAGTTGCCGCCGTACGCCAGGTCGTACGGGACCTCCCCGAACCCGGGCACCCGCACGGTGGCGTCGAGCCGGTCGCAGTAGGACGGCACGTTGCGCAACGTCACCGACATCGCCTGACCGTCCTCGACGGCCACGTCCACCTCGACGAGCCCGGCCGGCACCTCAAGGCGCACGGTGGTGACGGGCTCGACGACCTCCACCATGCCGGTCTCGACGAGCACGGTGGCCACGCCGATGGTGCCGTGCCCGCACATCGGCAGCAGCCCGGACACCTCGATGAACAGCACGCCGAAGTCGGCGTCCGGCCTGGTGGGCGGCTGCAGGATGGCGCCGCTCATGGCGGAGTGGCCGCGCGGCTCGGTCATGAGCAGGGTGCGGATGTGGTCGAGGTTGTCGCGGAAGTAGACGCGCCGCTCGGCCATGCTGGCGCCGGGGATCACGCCGATCCCGCCGGTGATGACGCGGGTGGGCATGCCCTCGGTATGGGAGTCGACGGCGTGGAAAACGCGCTTTGTCCTCATCGCAGCCCTTCTGCAAGTGCCTTCTCGGTCGCCGCTCGCACGATAGCGGCCTGCTCGTCCGTCAGCGGCTGCC
>NZ_JBFAMX010000993.1:0-2481 GCF_040659615.1 Nonomuraea sp. NPDC049784 | reverse complement strand
ACCTGTGCGACAAGCACGGAGCCCGCCTCTACGACTACTGCCGAACAGAGCTCGCCGCAGGCGACGCCGAGCAGGCGGTGGCCGGCGCGGCGCTGACGGCGCACCTGTACGCGGACCGCGTGGTGGATCCGGCCCTGCGGCGGCCCTGGCTGTACGCGGTGGCCCGCGCGCACCGGGCCGTCGTGGCCAAGCCCGCCAGCATCGGCTCGTGGTCGCGGCCCGGCCGGATGTCGGAGCTGCTGCCCGAGGCGCTGCTCTCCCTGAACCGCCCGCAGCGAGAGCTGCTCGACCTGTCCCTGCGGCACGGCCTGGCCGACACGGAGATCGCCGTGATCTTCGAGCTGCGCCAGGACGAGGTGCGGGCCATCGTCACCCAGGCGGCCGCCTCCCTGGAGGAGTGGTTCGCCGCGATCATCGCCGCGCGGGGCCGCGACGGATGCCCCGACCTGACGGCGCGGGTGTCGGAATGGGTCGCGGCGCCCGGCCGGCGGGCCAGGGCCAGAATCGGCCGTCACATCCAGTCCTGTGCGACCTGCCGGGCCGCGCCCAGGACCGTGTCGGCGGCGGCGCTGCTGCGCCGCCTGCCGATCACCACGTTGCCCGGCACGCTTCCCAACCGGCTGGCGTTGGCGCAGCCGTTGCCCGGCGAGGGGCCTCTTTGGCGGGCGGACGGCTTCCCTGTGCAGGCCCGCACACTGGTGGAGACCGGCCCTTCCCCGGCTCCCCCGGTCGCCGACGCCACGCCGCAAGTCCCGGTCGCCGACCCCACGACGGCGACCTCGGGAAAGCCCTGGTCGGCGGCGGGCGCGGCTGCCGCCGACCAGGAGCCTCCCTCGGCCCCGGCCGTGCGCGGGCGGCATCCGTTCACGCCGCCGAGCCGTACGCGGGCCTTCCGCGGCGGAGCGAACGGCGACAAGCTCGTCTACACCGCTGCCGTCAAGGGCTCGAGCAACGGCGTCCACAGCCAGGGAGCCATCATCCGGTACGGCGGGATCACCATGGGCGGTGACCTGGTCGAACTGCGGGACGGGCAGGTGCAGGAGTTCTGGCGGGAGCGGCCGGACGACGACGATCCGGAGGCCGGGCCGCCGATCAGGGCCGTGGCCAGGCTCGGGCTGATCGTGGGCGTGGGCCTGCTGGTGGCGGGGCTGGTCTGGGCCGTCGTGAACGCCCAGCGGCATCCCGCGACGCTCACCAAGACCGCCGCGCAGACGGGCGTGCTGGAGGAGCCGCCCGCGCGCTATGTGCCCGAGGTGGCCCCGGCCGCGGGCTCCGGCCTGTCGAGCATGGCCAGGAAGGCCGAGCTGCCCAGGCCGGCGCCTCCGGTGGCCAGGCTGACGCCGTCGTCGGTGTCGCTGGGCTCCGGGCGTACCGGAACGTTCTCACTGTCGTGCACGGGAAGCTGCGAGATCACCTCGGCCACCGGCACCGGCGGCATCGCCGTCTCCGGGACCACCTTCAAGGTGCGCGCGCCGCTCTCCCAGCGCGCCTGCTCGGCGCGGCCGAGCGTGAAGCGAGGCAAGATCACCGTACGGTGGGCCGGCAAGACCACGGGCGACGGCAGGACCACCGGCGGCACCACCGCCGGGCACGGCACCCTGACCATGAGCGTGTCCTGGACGGTCGCCGGGAGCGGCGGCGTGCGGATGCTCGACAGGGACCGCGGCGTCGTCTACTGCGGGTGAGGGCCCCGGGCGTGCGCCCGAGGCCCTCCCAGCCTCCTGGACGGCTCCTAGAAGAACGAGAACTCGGGCTCGGGCTGCGGCAGCTCGACCCGATCGGGACCGCGGAACGTGGCCGCGTCCTTCGGCACGTCGGCCAGCGGCGTGCCCAGGACGAAGGGGACGACGACGCTGGACCTGGCCAGGTCGAGGGTCACGTTCGCGCCGGTGCCGGTCTCGTCGCTGTAGTCCGAGTCGGTGCCCGCCACCACGAGGCCGATCCTGTGGCCCTTCTTGAAGGTGTAGTCCTGCGGCAGCGTCAGCCACTTGACCGTGCCGTACGTGTTCGGCGGCAGCGGGGTGGCCTGGCTGAGCGAGTCGCGGTTCTGGACGTCGATCCAGCCGCGGGCGACGATCTCGAGCGGGCGGGTGGCCACGTTCGTGACGACCTTCTTGTAGCAGGCGTCGTCGATCGCGGTGCTCTCGCCGTAGCAGTCCTCTTCGGTGAGCGTGGTGATGCCCTGGCCGCGACGCCAGTCGACGCGGGTGTCCGCGCCGAAGTCGACGAGCAGGGCGGTCAGATTGGAGGTGGGCTTGTCCAGCTTGACCCGCAGGTCGGCGGTGGGCGTGCCGGACAGGCGCAGGTCGAGCGGGAGCTCGCCCGTGGTGAACGCCACCCGCCCCGGGTTCGCCGTGCCGACGTCGGCCGCCATGTCGCCCTCGCTCATGGCGACGTCGGTGAAGGACGCGGTGCTGTTCCTGCCGGCCGGCTTCAGGCCGAGCGAGCCGTCGGCGGCCGGGCGCAGCGACGCCTTGAGCG
>NZ_JBFAMX010000992.1:0-2489 GCF_040659615.1 Nonomuraea sp. NPDC049784 | reverse complement strand
GACGGGAGCCGGTGCCCGCCATCGCGCGGCGGCTGGCCGTCAGCGAGCGCCATCTGCGCGGACTGTTCTCCGACGGCGTCGGCGTCCCGCCCAAGCGCTTCGAACGCATCACCCGCGTCCGCAAGGTGCTCGCGGGCGGCCGCGCCTCCAGTTGGGCGACGGCCGGCTACTACGACCAGTCCCACATGACGGCCGAGTTCCGCGCCATGATGGGCGTGACTCCCGGCGCCTTCTTCGCGGGCCGCCTCCCCGCGCTCCAGCCTTGCTAAACTGATAGTTCGCTTTCCGAATCAATAGAGGTCAGAGGATCGGCGGCATGACCAAGGCAACGGGTGAGCACATGGGCGTCGTCACCGCGCTGGTGCGCGCCTCCTTCCTGGTGAGCGCCGTCTACGCCGAGTCGGCGCGCGAGTACGGCATCACCTCGCAGCAGGGGCAGCTGCTGTGCGTGCTGATGGCGCAGCCGTACGGGATGAGCGAGCTGGGCGGGATTCTGCACCTGGCCAAGTCCAGCCTCACCGAGCTGGTCGACCGGAGCGTCCGGCGCGGCCTGGTGCGCCGCGAGCCGGACCCGCGCGACGGGCGCGCCGTGCGGGTGGCGCTCACCGAGCAGGGCGGCGAGCTGGCCGAGGCCTTCTACACCGAGACCTGCCGCCGGATCGACGACCTTCCCTCGGGCCTGGCGGCCGCCGACCGCGCCGCGCTGGCCGGGCTGCTGGGCCGCGTGGTCGAGGACAACCAGGTCCCGGTGGTGTTCATGGAGCCGGGCGACGCCGCCGCGCACAAGAATTGACCCACACCCCCATCGCATGGGTATAAAGGGGACAAAGGCCGTTAAAGTACCCCCAATGTAAATCTAGATAATCCCGACTGGTACAGTCGCTTATGTCACGAGTCCAGTGCTAAGCCCCGGCTTGCTGGACGGCAACCCTCCCACCGCGGCGGGGTGCCCCGGGTGATGACATGGTCGCCGAGCTGAACGGTGCTCCTGGCGGCAAGCGCGGTTGTCGAGCCGTATTGCCCTGCCATGCGCCCTTTTGGCGGCTGCTCGAGACGGAGAGGTAAAGATGAAGGGCGGAGTCACGCGCCTCGCGGGACTAGGCATGGCGCTCGCGCTGGCGGTCACGGCCTGCGGCAGCGTGGACACGGGCAACACCTCTGACAAGGGCAGTGCTGCCAAGCAGGAGCTCACGGTGACCGCGTTCGCGGGCGCGTGGGGTGAGCTGTTCAAGAAATCGTTCGTAGAGCCGTTCGAGCGCGACACCGGCGCGAAGGTGAACCTCGTGTACGGCGCCAACGCCGAGTGGCTCACCAAGCTGCGCGCGGCCGGCGGCAAGAACCCGCCGTTCGACGTCATCGCCTTCACACCCGACGCGTCGCTGCCCGCAGCCTCCGCCGGGCTGCTGCAGCCGCTGACGACCGGCAACCTGGCGCACTGGAAGGAGCTGGACCCGGTGCTCGCAGGCAAGTCGGCCTACGACGGCAAGCAGTACGGCGTGCCGCTCACCACGGGCTCCACCGGCCTCCTCTACCGGACCGACAAGATCAAGACCCCGCCCACGGACTGGACGGACATCTTCGACAAGCAGTACTGCGGCCACGTCGCCCTGCCGCCGCTGACGTACAACCCGGGCCTGGAGTTCTTCTCCGCCCTGGTCACCTCGCAGGGCGGCACGCTGTCCGACCCGGCCGCCGTGGACAAGGCGTTCGGCAAGCTGGCGACACTGAAGGGCTGCACGTCCTCCTTCCCCGCCAACGCGGGCAACGCCGCCACCGTCATGGAGAACGGCGACGCCTGGATCATGCCCTTCTGGGACGGCCGCGCCTTCGCCATGGCCCAGGCGGGCTCCCCCATCGGCTTCACCTACCCCAAGTCCGGCCCCGTGGGCGCGCTGACCTCGTACTTCATCGCCGCCGGCACGCAGAAGAGCGACCTGGCGAACAAGTTCCTCGACTACCTCACCGCGGCCCAGAACCAGCAGCCGTTCGCCGAGGGCACCTGGTACGCCGCCGGCAACGACTCGATCTCCTACGGCCAGCCCTTCGAGCAGAAGGTGAAGCACGGTCCGGAGGTCTTCAAGAAGTTCATCTGGGTGGACTACGCGGTCGCCACTCCCAAGCTGAACGAATGGCAGCAGCGGTGGAATCAGATCTTCGGCTGATCGAGGTGACGGACGGCGGGCACGTCGAGATCGAGGGCCTGGCCGCCGGGTACGAGGGCACCCGCGTGCTCGACCTGGACCGGCTGTCCATCCGCAAGGGCGAGTTCCTGTCGATCCTCGGGCCCAGCGGCTGCGGCAAGACGACGCTGCTCAACTGCATCGCCGGCTTCGTCCAGCCCGTGGCCGGGCGGATCGTGATCGACGGCTCCGACGTGACCGGGCGGCCCCCGTACCGGCGGGGGCTCGGCATGGTCTTCCAGAACTACGCGCTCTTCCCGCACATGACCGTGGCCGCCAACGTGGCGTACGGGCTGCGCGTGCGCCGCC
>NZ_JBFAMX010000991.1:0-2493 GCF_040659615.1 Nonomuraea sp. NPDC049784 | reverse complement strand
TTGTGCTGGAGACGTTGGTGGTGCGCGGTCCTGAGCGGATCGCGTTGCTCGGCCCGAACGGCTCGGGCAAGACCACGTTGCTCAAGCGGATCATCGAACAGGGCGCCCAGGTCCCCGTCCGGTACCTGCCGCAGCGCCTCGACCTCCTGGACGACGCGCTGAGCGTCGTGGACAACGTGCGGGCCGTGGCCCCGAACGCCTCCGTGAACGACATCAGAGCGCGCCTGGCGCGCTTCCTGTTCAGGGGCGAGCGGGTCAACCAGGCCGTCGGCACGCTGTCGGGAGGCGAGCGCTTCCGTGCGACCCTCGCCGCGCTCCTGTCGGCGGAGCCGCCGCCCCAGCTGCTCCTGCTCGACGAGCCGACGAACAACCTGGACATGGCCAGCGTCCGCCAGCTCTCCCAGGCGCTGAACGCGTACCGGGGGGCACTCATCGTGGCCAGCCACGACGTGCCGTTCCTGGAGACGATCGGGATCACCCGCTGGCTGCGACAGGATCGGGATGCCGGACTGACGGAATCGTGATTGACGTGTGGGGATCAACCCGACGATAGTGTGACAGGTGGCTGGACCCCGGTTGATTCCCTGCGTTCTCGCCCTGGCAACTCTCACGCTCGGCGCATGCTCGTCGTCCTTACCGTCACCGACCGGAGGCGAGCCGAAGGTCAGTGGCATCGCCGGCGGCAACGGCGGCGGGGCACCCGTCAGCGGCGGCACGGAGACGAGCAGTCCCAGCCCAAGCGCGCTCACGGCCGAGGAGTACAAGAGTGCGCTCGAGAGCAGGCACAAGGCGATGGCCGGCGCGATCGACGCCCTGGCGGGCGCGCGCAGCGTCAAGGCCCTGGACGACCGGGTCGGCCGCGCGGAGGAGGCGCTGAGCGGCGCCGCCGACGCGCTTGCCGCCGTCGCCCCGCCCGACGCCGTACGCGCCCAGCACGACGCGTATGTGACCAGCCTGCGCGACTTCGCCAGCGGGCTGGGCTCCACGGCGGGCAAGGTGGGCGCCAGGAACCTGTGCACGTCGTCGGCCGTGCTCATCGACCTCGACGACAAGCTGGCCGCGCTCGACAAGGCGGGCGAGGCCCTGCAGAGCGCCGGCGGCTTCCCGGCCGACGTCGTGGACGTGAAGGCCGGGAAGAAGCAGACCAGGCGGCTGGGCAACGGCTCGTTCATCCGCAGGAGCACGTTCAACGGCCGCAGCTCGCTGGAGATCGACAACGGCGGCAGCCGCGACGCCGTGGTCACCGTCGTGAAGGGCGGCAGCAAGGCGTTCAGCGTGTACGTGCGCAAGAACTCGAAGTTCAAGGTCAAAGGCGTGCGCGACGGCACGTACAAGGTCTACTTCACGCACGGCGTGGACTGGGACGGCAAGAGCAAGTCGTTCACGCGCGAGTGCAGCTTTGAGAAGTTCGAGAAGTCGGTGAAGTTCAAGACGACGTTCACCGCCACGCAGATCCGCTGGCACGACTGGCGGATCACGCTGCACGCGATCTCGGGTGGCAACGCCCGCACCGCGCCCGTGGACCCCGACGACTTCCCGAGCTGAAAGGCCGCGCACTCCGCCCGGTGCGCGGCCTGCGCCGAATCAGGTCGAGAACAGCATGCCCACCCAGCTGCGCTGCCGGTGGTGGCCGTAGTGGCCGCCGCCGTGGTGCGGAGCGCCCCAGGCCGGACCGGGGGCGGGGGGCGGCGGGGGAGCCGCGTGGTACTGCGACTCCATCCGGGTCAGCGTCTCCAGCTCGCCGTAGTCGAGGAAGATCCCACGACAGTTGTCGCACTGCTCGATGTGGACGCCGTTGCGCTCATAGGTCCGCATGTTCCCGCGGCACTTAGGGCACTGCATCTAAGTCGCTCTCCTTGGCTTCGGGGTTTCAGGGTGAAACCTACCGCGCGCAACCCCGTCACGCTCGGACGATTCTGTTGCACGATTCGACCAACGAATGTTCGACCTCGTCCAGTTCCCGGCCCTCGCGCTGAGCGTTGACGACGGCCACGGCGGCGAGCTGGACGGTGAGCGCCCGGGCGGGCAGGTCGAGCCGCCGCCACGGGTCGTCGCCCTGGCCGAGCGCGGGCCCGCCGGAGGCCAGGTACGCCCCCAGGAACCGCTCCCAGACGGCCGGGTCGAGCAGCCCCGCGGCGTACCAGGCGGCCGGCCTGGCCAGGTCCCACGCCGGGTCGCCGACACCGAGGTCGTCGACGTCGATGAGCAGCCAGCGATCGCGGTGGACGAGCTGGCCCAGGTGCCAGTCGCCGTGCGTGAGCAGCCCCGGCAGCGGGTCGGGCTCGGGCAGCTCCTTGAAGGTCCGCCTGATGAGCTGCTCGACGGGGCCGTCTCCGTCCATCCGGTCCACCGCCCTGGCGGCCCGCGCGGGGCCTCCGGCCGCGGGCAGCTCGGGCAGCAGCGTGAGGGGGATGGCGTGCAGCCAGGCCAGCAACCTGGCGCCCTCCTCCCAGGGCGCGGAGTCCGGGTCGTCCTGCGCGACGGGGCGGCCCG
>NZ_JBFAMX010000990.1:0-2499 GCF_040659615.1 Nonomuraea sp. NPDC049784 | reverse complement strand
CCGCATCTCGGCCGTCTGCCTGCGGGCGTGCTCGGCGGCCTCGCGCGCCAGCCGTACCTGCTCGAATGCCTGCTCTCGCTCGGTGCGCGCAATCGCGACCCGCGTGTGCGCTTCGGCCTGCACCGCGCTCAGCTTCGCCTCGACCCCCGCCGGGCTCAGCTCCTCGGCCAGCGCCCGCGCCAGCGGTTCGATGGCCGAGGCCAGCCCGGTCTCCATCCGGTCGTACAGCTGCTCGGCCCTGGCCAGCGCTCCTTCCAGCCCCGGCGTGGCCCTCCGCAACTCCCGCTCTCGCTTGGCCGCCGCCTGACAGTCCTTCTCGGGACAGTACGCCTTGGGCCGCCCTCTCCCCCGCCGCTGCTCGATCGGCGCTCCGCAGTGCTTACAAGGCGTCACCACGCTGGTCTCTGCAGTCACGACGCCATCCTACCATTTTTGATTTTCCAGAAAATAGAAATCAGAAATAAGGATCTGTTGCGTCGCGAGGCTCTGCCTGTAACTTGCGAGAAGGCAACATTCCCGCAAGTTGCTCCCGGGCGAAGGCACGCTGCGGCTGATGGCCCCCGCCTGTGCCGCTCGATGGGACCCGCCACTTATATTTCATGGGAGTTCGTCACAGGGTTTCAGCGCATTGGTCACCTGATTGCACCGCCCATATCGGAACAAAACGGCCCACAGTGCTTGTTTCTGCCTTTCATGATCTTCGCGTCTGCGATCTCACGCCAGCCTGGGCAGGCCGTGATGTTGACCCCAAAACTGCGGTGGCGAAGCGTCGGCAGGCTGAATTTCGCCCGGCGCGGCGTGGAGAGGGCCTGAACCGTCGCCTGATGACCCTTCTGCCCCTCTCCTCGGCTGCCGGCCCGTGCAATAGACGTGACCGATTCCGTTGAAAGGAAGATGACCAATGACGCCCTGACCAGCATTTTGGTCACGTGATTGCAGCGGTTGGTCATCGCGGCTGCAGTGGAATCTACTGCTCCAGGTTCAGGATGGATCTTCGCTTGCGGAGCGCTCGGGGTGCAGGGGTTGCACAGTAGGGTGCGCAGGTGTTCCAGGTCCGCTCACTCGCGTTCGGGGCCGCAGGTCGTATCCCATGGTGGTCTCGGGGCGGGCGAAGTGCAGTGGGCGTCCATGTGTACCTTGCTGACGTTGACCGTCGGGCCTGTGGTCTGCCGTTCTGTTGCGTCATGCCCATGGTGACTTGCGGCTAGGGTGTCGGTGCGGAACGGGGGGTGCGGCGGTCTCGCGATCGCCTCACGGTCTCTAGCCAAGGGGCGAGTGGACAAGCTGTGCTGTCACAGATCTGCGCCGCCGGTGTCATAGATCGGCGTTCCCCCACTGCCATTGTTCTGCGCGTTCGGTATCCCCGGGATGGCGGCCGGGACGCGGGCTCGCCGTGCTTGGCGAGCACGTGCTGTTAGCGTGGAGGCATGAGCCCCGGGAGCGCCTCTGCGTGCATGCATCCCGGGGCACCGCTTACATGGCACGTGCCGGTCTCGCTACGCCGATCCGGGCGTACGATCATGCTCCGGCCCGCCCGGGTACGTGGTCCTCGACGCACGCGGAGTCTTCGTGGCCGCGGCCGCCTCACACCCTTCGGGCGGCAATCATCATGTCGCGCCCCGTGGCTGGGCAGGCCTTTACCGACTCGCTGGTAGCGTTCGTTTCAATTCCCTACTTGCTTCGGTGGGTAGGTGCGGGCCTCGCCCATGGGCGGGGCCTTTGCGTTGTCACCACCTCCGCGGTGAGCGCGTTTCCCAATCGCCTCGGTACGGGCCTTTCCTGCTTGTTCGATAGGCCTTTGTGTACGTTAAAGTCCGACGTTGCGCATGGCGTTGTCGCGCCAGCGGTCAACAGCGCGGATGTAGCGCAGCACGACGGGTGAGGCGGGGGCCCAGCGGCCGTGCTTGGCGATGACCGCGACCGGGACGCCAGCGGCGTAGGCGACGGTGGCGCCCCCGGCGCGCAGGCTGTGCGCGGTGACGGTCTCCGCGGAGGGCACACCGGCGCGGACGGCCAGGTCGCGGACGATGACGTTGACCGCGTCGGCACCGAGCGAAGGGCCGATACCGCCGTGCCGGTTGATGCGGCGCAGCAGTTTGCCGGTGGTGTGTCCGGCCTGGTCGAGGATGTGGAGCCAGTCGCGCCAGGCGGCGACGGGGTCGGTGAGCGGGTGGCTGCCGCGGGGAATGGCGATGGTCTGACCGCGAGAATCCTTATCGGTCTTGGAGGTACGGATGGTCACCTCCAGGCCGTCGGCGACCTCGCGCACGTCCTCGCGGGTGAGGGCGACGAGTTCGCTGCGGCGTCCCATCAGGGCCAGGCCGAGCACGAGCAGCAGCCGGTCGCGCCGCCCGATCGGCGCGGCCAGGTCGCAGGCGCTCACCATGGCGCGCAGCGCGTCGATGGTGATGGGCGGGGCCTCGCGCTGGCCGCGGCCGCCGGCTTCGGCGCGCTGGCGCTTGTAGGCGCGCAGGGCGAGGCGGGCGGATTCGGTGGCGG
>NZ_JBFAMX010000989.1:0-2500 GCF_040659615.1 Nonomuraea sp. NPDC049784 | reverse complement strand
GTGCCCGAGTCCGACCCCGGCCGGGCGGCCGCGCTCTGGGCCGACAGCATGCTCGCCATCCGCCAGGGCGACCTCGTGGCGGGGATGCCGAAGCTGCACGAATCCATCGTCATGGCCCGCGAGGCGGGAGACCGGAAACTGCTGGCGCACGGCCTGCGCACCTTGGGCGTCGCGGCGTTCCTCGCTCATGACACCCGGCGCGGACTCTCGCTGGTGCGGCAGGCTCTCGCCCTCCACCGCGCCATCGACGACCTCGACGGCGTCATGTTGGCCCTCTACGTGGCCGCCACGTACGGCTCCGACGAGGACCCGGACCAGGCCGCCAAGTACGGCGAGCAGCTCCTGGCCCTGTGCGAGCGGCAGGACGCCCTGGTCTTCCGGGCGTACGCCCAGCTGGCACTCGGTGTCGCGCGCTGGAACCTGGACGACAGCCGGCAGGCGGAAGCGCTGGTGACCACGGCCACCGAGTTCACCGGGGCGATCAACGACAGATGGTGCCTCACCCAGTGCCTGGAGGTCCTGGCGTGGATCGCGGGCGCGCGGGGAGAACACGACAGGGCCGCCGAGCTGCTGGGGGCGGCGCACGCGATGTGGCAGGCGGTGGGAGCCTCACCCGAATGGATGAGCTATCACACGACGTGGCATGTGCGCTGCACGCGACAGGCCCGCCGCGCGCTGGGCGGACCGGGGTTCGCGGCGGCCTTCCGTCAAGGGGCGCGGCTCGGCCCGGAGCGCGCCGTGGCGTACGCGTTGGGCGACCCCGCGCGGACGCGCGCCAGACGGCCGGGCGGATGACCGTGAAACCCGTCACACGTGGGCCGGTTCCCCTTCCGTGAGCTGAGCACCGACGGAACGGAAAGGAGCGCACGGAGAAGCACGTGCTTCCGGCCGCCGCGTCCTGTCCGGCTGAGCGCGGTCAGGAACGGGGCGAGAGGCGGAAGACGCGCAGCTCGCGGCCGGAGCGCTCGGTGTAGCCCTGGTACAGCGGCCAGAAGCGGGTGAGCGTCCGCCAGGCCTGCTCGCGGTCGGCGCCGCTCAGCAGGCCGGCCGTCACGGGGATGACGCGCCCGCGGAAGGTCACCGTGGCCTGCGGGGTCTTGAGCAGGTTGCCGCTCCAGGCCGGGTGGTGCTCCTTGCCGAAGTTGCTGCCGACCACCAGGAAGGTGCCGCCGTCCTCGGGCAGGCAGGCCAGCGGGCTCTCGCGGGGCTGCCCGGACTTGCTCCCGGTCGTGGTGAGCAGCAGGTGCGGGATCATCTGGTCGCCCATGAGCACGCGGCCGCCGGTCACGCGGTTGACGAAGCGGTCGAGAGGCGGCACGATCTTGGGCGCGACCCGGGCGAAGCCCTTGGTGCCCGCGAGCCACTGGAAGAACGGGCGCAGCGCGCCGCTGACCCGGGCCCTGGCCCCGCCACTGGACTGCTGCTCGACCACGGTGACCTCACGTCCCGCTTGGTGTGGCGCTGGCTGACGGGGGCCAAGGATAGTGCCCAACCAAGCGATAGATCTACTGCATGCCGGATATTGGGAAGTCCCTACGTGGGGATATAGGCTGCGGGCATGGAGGGACGAGCGCGCAGGACGGGGCGGCGGCCGGGGACATCGACCACGCGGGAGGAGATCGTCTCGGCGGCGGCCCTGGCCTTCAGCACCGGCGGCTACGAGGCCACCAGCATGCGCCAGGTGGCCGCCGACGCGGGGGTGGACCCGGCGCTCGTGCGCCGCTTCTTCGGCGGCAAGGAGCAGCTGTTCAGCGCCGTCGTCACCTCGGTGTTCCAGCCCGAGCAGGCCGTGGCCATGCTGCTCGACGGGCCGCGGGGCAAGCTCGGCGAGCGCCTCGCCGGATACGTCCTCGGCCTGCTCGGGGCGGTGGACCGGCCGGGCCCGGTCCTCGGCCTGATGCGCTCGGCCGCGACCAGCGAACACGCGGCGGCCCTGATCAGGGAGTTCCTGGCCAACGACATGCTCGGCAAGCTCACCCAGAAGCTCGGCGTGGACCATCCCGAGCTGCGTGCCGCGCTCGCGGCCAGCCAGCTCGTCGGGCTGGCCATCGCCCGCTATGCCGTACGGGTCGACGCGCTGATCGCCTCGGAGCCCGGCGAGCTCATCGACTGGGTGGCCCCCACGTTGCAGCGCTACCTGACAGGCCGCGCCCCCTGACCACTTCGAAGACGCCCAGAGGTCAAGGCAGGCCGCACATCCCCTGCCTGCCGGTCGCCCGCTAGCCCCCCGTGTTCGGGCCGGCGGTTCTCGGCCGGACGCCGAGGGCGCTGAGCAGGTAATGGCGCTGGCGCAGGGTGAGGTCGCCGATGAGGGCGCCGCTGCCGATCCTGCCCTTCCGCAGCACTCTGCTGATCTCGTCGGCGCTGCGTCCCGGCAGGGCCCGCAGCAGCGATTCGACGTCGGCGCTTATGGTGGCCAGCTCGCTGCGCGACAGCAGGGTCTCCACGCCGAGCTGCCCGGCGGCGACGGCGGCGCGCAGCTCGGAGGCCGTCATCGGCC
>NZ_JBFAMX010000988.1:0-2510 GCF_040659615.1 Nonomuraea sp. NPDC049784 | reverse complement strand
GCGTGTCGCAGGACACGAAGGACATCACCACGCTGGGACGCGGCGGGTCCGACACCACGGCGGTGGCGCTGGCGGCGGCCCTGCAGGCCGACGTGCCCGCCGACAGCTCGATCAGGCGGCCGAGCCCGGTGCGGTCCGCGCCGTTGGCGTGGGTGAGGCGCCGGGTGGCTTTACCGACTTTTCGCGCACCTTTTGCCGTGGCCCTGCCAGCCCTCGCTGTGCCGCCGGCCGTGGCCCGGCTCGCGCGCGCAGTCGCGCGTCCCGCGTCGGCGACGCCGCGCGCCACCCGCCGCGAGACCTCACGTGCCCGGCCCCAACCACCCTCCACGAATACCAGTCTTACCCGATTCGTCCGCGATCTCGGAGCGGGATCCCCGGTTGTTGGCGTCTCCGGTCCGCCCATGGGTGAGAATGAAGTGTGAGCGAACAGCACCTTTCGGCGGAGGCTGCCCGATGAGCCGCACCAGGGCCCGCGTCTCCGCTCCCGACCAGGCCTGTGTCGCTGCGGTCGATCTGGCGCGCGCTGCGGCAGAGGAGCTCGCGCGTCCGGGGGCGCCCGGCGAGCACCTCGGCTTCGAGAGCGAGGGCGACCGGATCGTCACTCACTACTTCGCCTGTCTCGACAAGGCCTACCGCGGTTGGCGCTGGGCCGTCACGGTCACGCGCGCCTCGCGGGCCAAGAAGGTCACGGTCAGCGAGGCCGTCCTGCTGCCCGGCTCGGGAGCGCTGCTCGCGCCCGAGTGGCTGCCGTGGAGCGAGCGGCTGCGCCCCGGCGACCTCGGCGTGGGCGATCTGCTGCCGACCCCCGAAGACGACGACAGGCTCACGCCCGGTTTCACCGAGACCGACGATGACGCTGAGCATCAGACGGTTTTCGAGTACGGCCTGGGCCGGGCCCGTGTGCTCTCGGCCATCGGCAAGGACCGGGCAGCCAGGCGCTGGCACTCGGGCGAGCACGGGCCGCACACGCCGATCGCACACGCCGCTCCCGCGCAGTGCTCCACCTGCGGCTTCTACTGGCTGCTCACGGGTGGCTTGCGGCAGATGTTCGGGGTCTGCACCAATGAATACGCGCCGGACGACGGCAAGGTCGTGGCCGCCGACCACGGCTGCGGCGCCCATTCCGAGGCCGCCGTGCTGCCGCCCTCCGTCGAGCAGGGCATTCCCATCCTCGACGACCTGGGCTACGACCTGATGGAGGAGGAGGCGGCGGGCTCGGTCGACGAATCCGCCACGGAAGAACTCGGCCATTCCTGATCGCGAAAGGCCGCTACCCTACGCCTGGCCTCTACCTCTCAATCAGGATCGTGATCGATGACGCCCGACATCTCTGGCACCTACGGCACTGACCGGATGCGAGCCGCCGTCCTCTCCGCGTGGACGGCCTCGCCCGCCAGGTTCCGCGAAGACGCCAACGCGGAAGAGGATTTCGCGCTCGGCGGCTACCGCGACCGGCTGATCGTCGAGCTCGCCCAGAACGCCGCCGACGCGGCCCTGCGCGCGGGCGTGCCAGGGGTGTTGCGGTTGACGCTCAAGGGCGACGTGCTGACGGCCGCCAACACCGGCGCCCCGCTCGACGCCACCGGCGTGGAGGGCCTGTCGACGCTGCGCGTCTCCGGCAAGCGCGACGAGGTCGGCGCGGCGGGGCGGTTCGGCGTCGGGTTCGCGGCGGTGGTCTCGGTCTGCGACGAGCCGTCCGTCGGCTCGCGAGCGAGCGGTGCGGTCCGCTGGTCGCGCGCGGACACCACCGCGGCGGTGTCGGAGATCCCCGCGCTCGCGGGCGAGCTGGCCGACCGTTCGGGGCACGTTCCGCTGCTCAGACTGCCGTTCGACGCGCCGCCGCTCGACGTGCCCGAGGGTTTCGACACGCTCGTACGCCTGCCGCTGCGCGACCGGGCCTCCGCCGACGCTGTCCGTCGCATGCTCGACGAGACCAGCCCGGCGCTGCTGCTCGGCATGCCGGCGCTGGAGACCATCGAGATCGACATCGATGGGTCCGTACGCACCGTGGTCGCCGACGGCTGGCACGTCGTGTCGGAATCGGGCGAGTTCACGCCCGAGGAGGTGAGCGGCCTCTTCGCCGACCGGCCCACCGAGGAGCGCGCCCGTCCCTTCTGGTCCCTGCGCTGGGCGGTGCCCGTCACCGGCACCGGCGAGCCGGGCCCGCTGCCCGCCACGGTGCCGCCCGTCGTGCACGCGCCCACGCCCAGCGACGAGCCGCTCGACCTGCCCGCGCTGCTGATCGCGTCGTTCCCGATGGCCACCGACCGGCGCCACTTCGCCAAGGGGCCGCTGGCCGACTTCCTGGTCGAGCGGGTGGCCTATGCCTATGTGCGGCTGCTGGGGGAGCTGCCGCGCACGCCCAAGCTGCTCGACCTGGTGCCGTCCCTGATGGGCAAGGGCGAGCTGGACGCCAGGATCCGCCGTGCCGTGCACGCCGCCGGGCCGGTCGTGATCGTCCGGACTCCCAGCGCGCTGCGGCACGACAGGATCGTGGTCGGATACGACGG
>NZ_JBFAMX010000987.1:0-2510 GCF_040659615.1 Nonomuraea sp. NPDC049784 | reverse complement strand
CGCTGCTGACCGCCGGGCTGACCGACGCGGCCATCGCCGCGCACCTCGGCTGGAGCGACCGTACGGTACGCCGCCACGTCCGCGCGATGATGGTCCGGCTCGACGCGCATACCCGCTTCCAGGCGGGCTATCAGGCGGTCGTGCGCGGCTGGCTGGACGCGCCGTGAGCTCCCTCGGCGCCATCGGGCTCGGCCCGGACGAGGAGGCACTGTACGAGGTGCTGCTTGACCGCTCCCCCGCCACCCTCGACCAGCTCGCCTCCGCCTGGCCGCGCGCCGGCCTCGAGCCTCTGCTCGCGTCGCTGGAGTCCAGGGGCCTGATCAGCACGTCCACCGGGCCCATCTATACGGCGGTGGCCCCGGAGATCGCGCTCGACGTCCTCCTGCTCGCCGCGGAGCGCGACCTGCTGCGGGTCCGGGAACGGGCCCGCGAGCTGGAGGAGGCGTTCCAGGAACGCGCCAGGGAGCGCACGCCGCCGGTGGTCGTCGAGGTGGTGACCGGGAGGCGGGCGGTCGAGCAGCGGCACGCCCAGATCCAGCGCGCGGCCCGCCAGCAGCTCCGCTGCCTGTCCAAGCGGCCCTACTTCGACCCGCTGGGCAGCGTGGCGGCCCAGCGCGAGCTGCTCGACCGCGGCGTCACCAGCAGGATGATCTACGAGCGGGAGTTCGTGGCGGCGAAGGGGGCGCTGCGGCAGATCGAGGCGATGGTGGGGGCGGGACAGCAGGCTCGGGTGCTGCCCGAACTGCCGATGAAGCTGTACGTCGTGGACGACCGGCTGGCGCTGCTGCTGCTCAGGCACGAGCCCGCGGACGCGGTGGCGGCGCTCGTCATCCACCCGTCGGGGCTGCTGGAGGCGCTGATCAGGCTGTTCGAGGGGCTGTGGCAGCGGGCGCTGCCGCTGGGCCTGGCGCCGTCCGCGCGCAACCCGGCCCGGGACTCCAGGGACGACGCGCGGCTGATCGCGCTGCTGCTGTCGGGCCTCACCGACGAGGCCATCGCCCGCCAGCTCGGCGTCGGCCACCGGACGGCCGAGCGCCGGATCGCCGAGCTGATGGCCTTCCTCGGCGCCCGCACCCGCTTCCAGGCCGGCGTCCAGGCCGCCCGCTCCCACCGCCCATGACCGCGGTGCCACCGTCCGGGGTTGCGGTCCCTTGGGCGGGATGGCCGCCCCACAACCGCTGGTCACTCAGCGAGCCGCGGTGCGGCGATCACGGCCGGTAAACTGGAAATGACGGAAGGGGGGACGTCATGATCGAGGTCAAGAGCATCGAGAAGCCGGACGAGCGTCGCGACTTCCCCATGGGACATCTCGAAGTATGCAACCTGGAGGGCCTGAGCTTCGGCGTGGCCACGTTCGAGCCCGGCTGGCGGTGGTCGGAGTCGGTGAAGCCGATCGTCGGCACCGACTCGTGCCAGGTTCATCACAACTGCTTCGTCGTCCAAGGCAGGCTGCGCTTCCGGACCGACGAGGGCGGCGAGGCCGAGGTCGGGCCCGGCGACGTCTTCGTCTGCACGCCCGGACACGACGCCTGGGTCGTGGGCGACGAGCAGTGCGTGATCTACGACTTCGCTGGCGGGGCCGCGCAGTACGGCAGGGAGACAACCGGCTGAACACGGCTGTGGCCGGATCGCCAGCCCGTGCGATCCGGCCACAGGTCAGTGGGTTGTCATCCGCAGTGTTCGAAGGGGCTGTCATACGTGCTGGTGCCTGCCTTGCCGCCCCACTTGACGCACTTGTCGGCGGCGGCGGCCCGTACGGGTCCCGCGTAGTACGCGAAGTTCCCGCTGTCGGTGACGCGGGCCTGGCCCTCGACCTCCAGGTAGGCGCTGGTCGCGGTGGCCGTGCCCAGAGAGGTCTTCTTGATCGTGGCCACGCAGTTGTTGCCGTTGTCGGAGTTGTAGAGCAGGTAGACCGTGCCCGCCGTACCGAGGGCGACCGAGTCGATCACCTTGTAGCCGCTGCCGCACACCGACTCCGGCGTGTGCGGGTTGGTGCCGCCGCCGCTGCCGGTGACGTACTGCATGTACTTGGTCCAGTCCCAGTAGCTGCCGGGGTCGGTGTGGTCGGCGCCGGGGACCTCGCTGTGGCCCACGATGTGGGTGCGGTCCTTGGGGATGCCGTACCGGTCGGCGATGTTGCGGGTCAGCGCGGCCGACGAGCGGTACATCGCGTCGGTGAACCACGTGGCGTTGTCCACGAAGCCCTCGTGCTCGATGCCGACCGAGCGCCGGTTGTAGTCGCCGGCGTGGAAGGCGCGGTCCTTCTCCCTGACCATCTGGGTGATGGCGCCGTCGGAGGAGCGCACGACGTAGTGGGCCGAGGTGGGGTTCGGCCTGGGCCCGGTCTGGAACCAGGAGATCGTCCCCGCGTAGGAGCCCTGCGTCACGTGGATGACGATCCGGTCGATGGCGTCGCTGGTCGGCCGGTTGGAGACGGCGTAGTTGCTGCTGTGCGCCGGAGCCCACGCGGCCGACGGGTAGTCGGTGCTGGCCGCGAGCGTGCTCGGGTT
>NZ_JBFAMX010000986.1:0-2515 GCF_040659615.1 Nonomuraea sp. NPDC049784 | reverse complement strand
CCGTCATCGCCAGGCCGCCGACCAGCACGCCCAGCCCGGACAGGAACGAGATCCGCCCCACGTCCGGCACCCCGGCGAACGACAGCACGAGCGGCGAGATCATCAGGAAGAGCGGCGACAGGAACACGTTCAGGACCGCGAAGAACAGCAGCATCCGGCGGAACCCGAGCTGCCCCCACGAGTACCGGAACCCGGCGACCAGCTCCGTCATGACCGGCTCCTTGCGCCGCCACGCCATGGCCGCCGGGAAGCGCACCAGCCACGTCACGGCGATCGCGAACACGTAGCTGGCCACGTCGAGGACCAGGATGCCCTCCAGCCCGATGACGGCCATCAGCCCGGCGGCCGCCAGCGGCACGACGAGCTGGCTCACCCCTCCGGCCATCTGCACGATGCCGTTCGCGTGCCCGAGGTGCCGCTTCGGGACGAGCTGCGGCACTGAGGAGGCGTACGCGAGGCGCTGGAACGTGAGCGCCACGGACAGCAGCGCGAGCAGCGGGTAGACGTGCCAGGTGTGCAGGTTGCCCGTCCACAACAGCACGCCGAGCAGAAGCTGCGTGCCGAGCGCGGCGAAGTCGCCGCAGAGCATGACGGTACGGCGGTCGCTGCGGTCCACGACGGCGCCCGCCAGCGGGGCGACGACCATGCCGGGGACCAGCCCGAGGACGGCGAGCAGGGCGAACTGGGCGAGGGAGCCCGTGGTGAGATAGATCCAGATGGGGATGGCGAACTCGGTCAGCGCCGACCCCATGATCGAGACCAGCTGGCCCCCGGCGACGGCCATAAACCGCCGCATACTCGGCCGCGGCCCTCCGCCTGGCGTCGCACCCGTCCCTCCGTCCGGTCCTCCGCCTGGCGCCGCACCCGTCTCTCCGCCGGCTCCTGCGGACGGCACCAGGAGTGGGGCCGCCGTGGAACCTGTGGCGGAGGCCGAGACAGGGACCGTGGCCGCGTCAGGGTGGTCGGTGCGGGAGACCTCGCGCAGCCGCCAGTTCGGACCCGACACGGCCGCGCCCGAGTCCAGGGCGAGGTGGGTGCGGGTCACGATCTCGGCCAGCTCCCGCGCCCGGTACTTCAGGAAGAAGTGCCCGGCCTCGTCCAGCTCCACCACCGCGGCCGCCGGGCTCAGGAAGTGCCACTCGCGGTAGCGCTCCTCGAAGTACTCGGTCGCCGGATCCCGCTCGCCCGCCACGCTGACGATCGGTGCCCGCAACGGTGTCACGGCGCCCTCGAACAGCCCGGTGAAGTACTCCTCGGCGGCCTCCGTGTCCTCGCGCATGTTCCTGATGATGTGCCGCGCCTGCCCGGGATCGAGCTCGCTCATGTCGAGGCCCATCGACGTGAGCCAGTTGGCGTAGCTGCGGTCGCTGCGCAGGTACTCGCGCCGGGCCAGCCGGGACAGCGCCGCCAGCGCCCGGTTCCCCGGCCGGGCGAACGGGAAGATCGCCCCGATGTAGACCGCTTCGAGCCGCCGCCCGGCCGCCTCCAGCCGCCGCGCGATCGCGACCGTCAGCGCCGACCCGACCCCGCAGTGGCCGTACAGCGCGAGCGGGCCCCGTACCTTCTCCAGGATCTCGCGCACGCACCGGTCGGCCACCTCCTCCAGCGGCAGCCGCTCCTCCTCCAGCCCCACGTCGTGGCCGGGGATGGCCACCGCCCACAGCGCGTGCGCGTCCGGCAGCGCGTCGGCCAGCGGCTGGTACGCCACCGCCGAGCCCCCGCCGTACGGCACGCACACGTACGTGAGGTCGGTACGGGTGTGGCGCGGCGTCAGCTCGTGCAGCAGCCCGCGCGGGCCGGTGGCGGCGCCGCCGTCGGCGAACGCGGCCAGCCGGCGCACCGTCGGATGCTTGAACAGGTCCACCACCGCGACCGGCGACGCCAGCTGCCTGCGCAGTCGCGCCACGACCTTGATGGCGAGCAGCGAGTGCCCGCCGACGTCGAAGAAGTCGTCGTCGATGCCGAAGTCGGTCCCGTCCAGCACCTCCGCCCAGACGGCGCTCACCAGGCGCTCGGTGTCGGTCCGCGGCGGGGTGCGCGTCCCGGTCTGCTCCGACGCGGCCGACGGGGCCGGGAGACGGCGTCGGTCCACCTTGCCGTTCGGGGTGAGGGGGAGCTGGGCGAGGGCGACGAAGCGGGTGGGGATCATGTACGCGGGCAGGGTCTCGGCCAGGTGGGCGCGCAGGGATACCGGATCCAGGCAGGCCGGATCCAGGCCGGGCGTGACCACGTACGCGACGAGCTGCGCCCGCGTGCCCTCCCCGTCGGTGGTGACCACGCACTCGGCCACGTCGGGGTGGCGGGCGAGGTGGGTCTCGATCTCGCCCAGCTCGATCCGGTAGCCGCGGATCTTGACCTGGGCGTCGGCCCGGCCGAGGAACTCGATGACGCCGTCGGCGTCGTACCGGCCGAGGTCGCCCGTGCGGTAGAGGCGCTCGCCGGTGCGCGGGTGGGTGAGGAAGGAGGCGGCCGTCCGCCCGGGGTCGCGCCAGTAGCCGGTGGCGACGCCCGCGCC
>NZ_JBFAMX010000985.1:0-2540 GCF_040659615.1 Nonomuraea sp. NPDC049784 | reverse complement strand
CTGGCCACCTCGGCGCCGGTGGCGGGGTCGACGGCGTTGAGGTGGGCTGGGCTGCCCGAGGAGGCGCCCCACAGCACAGTCCGGCCGCCGGGGCCTGGGGCCACCACGCCGCCGATCAGCAGGACGTCCTCCAGGGGGACCCCGAGATCCTCCACGCGGGGCGCCGACGCGACCGCCGGGGCGGCCGCGCCGAGCGCGACGAGCGCGGCCGCCATGCCGTATGCCAACATGCGTTTAATTAAGGTCATGACCGAAATTTAGAATACGGCCGGTTTTGCGGTCAATGCCTAATTACGGCTAAGGAACTAATTAGACAGCACCTTTGCGAGAGCCTCGGCGACATCGGTGGCCGCCTCCGGGGAGTCCATGAGAATCGCCTGGCGGACCCACACGACGGTCCTGGCGGCCTCCTCGGCGGCGGGGCAGGATTCGGCACGGGCGCCCTCGACGGTGAGGGCGGCCATGGCGCCGAGCGGCGGGTACCCGGCGTCGAGCGGCACGCCCTCCGCGGCCATGGCGGCCAGCAGGAACTCCCGGTCCACGCCGGGGTCGAGGCGCAGCATGAGGAGGTGGCGCGAGTCTCGCGTCGTGCCTTCCGGCCGCGGCACCACGCCCACCTCCGGGATGGCGGCCAGCTCGCGTTCCAGGGCGGCGCAGAAGGCGTTCCTGCGGTCGATCTCCTCGTCGAGGCGGTCCAGCCAGGGCAGCAGGAGTGCCGCCTGGATCTCGGTGAGGCGCAGGTTCCAGCCGACGGACGGGTGGCCGTACCAGCGACCGCCGAGCTCGCGGCCGACGTTGCAGGCCGACCAGATGCGACTGTGCACGGCCTCGTCGCGGCAGACGATCAGCCCGCCCTCGCCCGCGGTCATCGCCTTGCTCGCCTGGAAGCTGTAGACCCCCGCGTCGCCCAGGCCGCCGACGGGGCGGTCCCGGTACGTGGCGCCGTGCGCCTGGGCGGTGTCCTCGACGACCGCGAGGCCATGGCGGGCGGCCAGGTCGTTCAGTGCGTCCATGGCGGCCGGGCTGCCGGCCAGGTGCACGGGCATGATCGCCGCCGTCCTGCCGGTCAGGGCGTCCTGTACGGCTCGCGGTGACAGGTGCAGGTCCGCCGGATCCACGTCCACGATGACAGGCGTGGCGCCGGCCAGCAGCACCGCGGTGGCCGACGCCACGAACGTGTACGCCGGGACGATCACTTCGTCGCCCCTGCCCACGCCGAGGCCGCGGAGCGCGGCGAACAGGCCCAGCGTGGCGTTGGCGACGGCGACGCCGTTGTGGACGCCGGAGCGGCGGGCGATCGCGGCCGTCAGGTCCGCGACCACGGAACCGCCCTGCGTGGCGCCCCAGAGGCCGCTCTCGAGCACCTTGGTGACGAGCTCGCGCTGCGCGGGGTCGAGGGGCGGCGGCCAGGCGGGCCAGGGGGCCGATCGGACGGGGGTGCCGCCGTGGATGGCGAGCGTCACGAGAGTCGTCCCTTCGTGAGTGGGCCCGACGTGGGGAGGCCGAGGAGGCGGGCCAGGTTGGCGCCCTGGATGAGGGCGCGGTCGGCGTCGGTGAGCGGGGCCAGGGCGACGCGGCCGTACCCGGTGCGCAGGTCGAGGAAGCACGCGTCCGAGCCGAACAGCACCCGCTCGGCGCCCGCCAAGGCGGCCAGCCGGGCGATCCAGCGGCCGGTCATCTTCGAGCCGCACGTCTCCAGGAACACGTTCGGATGCTCGGCCACGAGCCGGGCCGCGCGACCGAACCCGTACGCCCAGAGCCCCGTGTGCCCCATGATCAGCCGTACGTGCGGGTGCCGGGCGGCGACGGCGGCGAACTGGGCGGGGTCGCTCCACGGCGAGTCCGTCTGGCCGTGCGCGAGGACCGGCAGGCCGAGCTGCCAGACCGGCTCGTACAGGGGGTCGTCCAGGCGGCACTGGTGCACGTCGGGGTGGAGTTTGACCCCCCACACGCCGTCGCGGACCAGCGGGGTGCGGTGGTGCGGGTTGTAGACCTGCCACACCCCGAACCTGCCGGGGAAACGTCCGGCGATCTCCATGGCCAGCTCGTTGCCGCGCACGGCGTCCGGGCCGACGGCGAGCAGGTGGCTGATGCCCATCGCGGTGACGCCGATGCGGTCCATCGCGGCCACGAGGTGCTCGGCGGTGGGGTGCGGGATGAGGAAGTCGGGCCAGGTCCCGACGTGGCCGTGCGCGTCGAGGATCACAGCAGCTCCTCCAGGGTCCCGGCGGCGATCCGTTCGACGTCCTCCTGGGGCAGGTCGAGGTGGTCGAGCAGGAAGCGCGGGCCGCAGTCGTCGGACACCGGCGCGCCCGTGCCGAACACCAGCCGCCCCGCCCCGAACCGCGCCGCCAGCCACTCGACGCCTCCCTGCGTGTTGACGGTGCCGATCTCGGCCCGCACGTCCGGCGCCTCGGCCATCAGCTCGGCCAGCGCGCGGAGCCGGCGGTAGCCGGGGTTGAGCACGAGGACGGGCAGGCCGGGCAGGCGCTCGGCGAGGTGGCGGAGCTGGGCGGGCGAGGTCTCGTCCAGGTCGATCG
>NZ_JBFAMX010000984.1:0-2546 GCF_040659615.1 Nonomuraea sp. NPDC049784 | reverse complement strand
CGACGGCGCGCGAGCGTGCTCTGGACCTGGCCCAGGCCCGCGGCGCGCTCCAAGAGGCCTTCGCGGAACGGCTGCTCGCGGACCCGGCCGCCGTGCGGGCACGGGTGCGTCACACCCTCGAACAATGCGCCGAGGCCTTCTTCGACGCCGCCTGGACGGGCGTCGCCGTGCAACTCGCCACCGACCTGCGCCTGAAGAACGACCTGCTGAAGCGCCAGGGCATCGGGGCGGCCCTCACGTCGGTCTCCAGCGCCGTCACCCTGGCGCCGGACGGCAACTGCATCATCGTGGACAAGCTGCAGGACAATGCGACCGCCGCCCACGGTACCGGGGTCACCTTCCTCCCCAGCGTCTTCGGCCGCCCGCACCTGGTGGTGGTCCACGCGCCCGGGTGGCAGCCGGTGGTGCAGTACCCCGTGGCCGAGGCAAGTCCATCGGAGCCGGTATCGCTGGAAACGGTCACGCTACGGCTGGAGGCACTCGCGCATCCGGTACGACTGCGGCTGCTGCGCACCCTCGCCCGCGGCCCGCACACCACCGGTGAGCTGGCCCACGCCTGGGAACTTTCGCCCCCGGAGGTTTCCCGCCACCTCGCTGTCCTGCGCCGCGCGGGCTTGCTCACGGCCCGGCGGCACGGTCGTTACGTCCGTTACACCCTCAATTTGCCCGATCTGACGGCGCTGGGCGCCGACCTGCTGACGGCCGTACTGCGCTGAGTAGCTTCGGTCTGCCAGAACGCGGGCGACTGCCGCCTTCGCAACATCGTCCGACTCGGCACGCCGAGCAGTACCGGCGCGACCGCCTGCTGCCCTCAGGCAGCCGGTCCGTCCCTGGGTGAGGCTCACCAGGTCCTTGGTGTTTCTCAGGTGGGCGGAGCCGATTCCTAGGGGCGCGTGGGCGTCTTGAGGTACTGCGTCGGCGAGGAGGCCGACGCTGCGCATGCGGGGCGCCTCACGTGCATAGGTGCCGAGCACGGTCTTGGCCAAGGACTCGGGCACGTCGAGACGGTGGCCGGTAGCCACCGCCACGTCCCAGGCGTGGATGGCGAATTCCGCGATGAGGACCTCGCCGAGTACCTCGGCGGGCATGGGCGGCCCGCCGAGGCTCGCTTCTCCCTGCCACGCCGCTGGCTCGGACCAGGCTCTGGCCGCCGGCTCCGTCTTGCTGTTCACGAGCAGGGCCCATTCCGACTCCGGCCGCCCGGCAAGAAGGGGCACCGGGTTCGCAGCCAGCAGGTCGGGGTTCCAAGCCGTGCGGGTACCCACATCCCGTGTCAGCGTGGCGCAGGTACTGCTCGGCGTGCGTTCCGAGGCGCGCTGGCTGCGCTACGTCCCCGAACACCTGCCCGGCGCCTTCCCCTACCTTCCCGGCCAATCCGGCTACAACAAACGCCTGCACAAGGCCCTACCCCTGCTCAAACGAGCGATCCGGGCACTGGCCACCGACACCGACCTATGGCACGACAGCGTGTGGGTGACCGACTCCACCCCCATCGAGTGCGGCCGCTCCCGCCCCACTGCCCAGCGATCAGATCTGGCCGGCTAAGCCGGCTACGGCTACTGCCGCTCCCACTCCTCGCCCATCCCAACCGAGGTTCGGCTGCAGCAGTTACTGCGCGTCGACCCGTCTTTGGCGGCAGAGCTCAAGCGGGTGGTGGACGAGGTGCTCACCCCGGTGCTGGAGTCAGCCGATCAGGAGCGGGTCGGTTCGTTGGTGATGAAGGCGACCGCGAGCGGGCACGGCCGGGTGTATCAGGCCGGTCGCGATCAGACCATCCACGAGCGCTCCTTCGCGGCCGGATCATCAGCGGCGTGCAGGCCCCACGCCGCCGCTTTCCACAACCGCGCGGGTACGTGCAGAAACTCATCGAACTGTGGGTCCATAAGCCTGCTGCGCAATCAACGTGATGACCCTGCGGACCACGGGCGTGATCGCGATGTACACCACGGCCGCCGCGGCGGCGCCGACCGTGGCCTGGGACAGCAGTCCGTGCGCCGGCACACCGAACAAGGCGAAGCCAGCGATCCGGCCGACGACGAAGACGACGAAGAAGACTGGGAGGAGAATGACCGTAACCCCGAAGAAGACCCCGATCATCTGAAGCGTGGGCTTCACGCGGACGGAGACCCGCAACGGGTACAGACATCCCACGCCCATGTACACGGCAGTCCCGAGCCCTGAGGCGATGGCGCGCCAAGGCAGCTCGAGATCGATCGACGCGAACGTGGCGAAGAGCCCGAGCGCCGAGACGATCACATATGGCCAGGGGAACATCTGGCGGACGACCTCCTCGCGGGACTTGTCCTGGAAGGCGCGGATCTGATTGAGCGAAGACTGGGCATCCTGCGGATTCATGAGCCACCCCCGTGGTCGAACATCACAACTCCTGGCTGTCGAAAGATCATGCTGACAACGATACACAATTCCGGAGCGCGTGCTCTGTTATAGTTGGGGCATGCCTCGTCGTCGGACGCATGATCTCGATCGGTTGCTGGATGTCGCCGAGCAGCTGGTGGCCGACGGCGGTCCGGAGCGGTTCACGGTGC
>NZ_JBFAMX010000983.1:0-2547 GCF_040659615.1 Nonomuraea sp. NPDC049784 | reverse complement strand
GCCGAGCCCGCGGCGGTCGCCGTGCGCGCTCTGGACAAGGCCGGTGACGTGTCCGGCGCCGTGGTCGCGGTCGTGGGGGCCGGCGCCATCGGACTGCTGGTCGCCCAGGTGGCCAAATGCCGCGGCGCGGCGGCGATCGTCGCGGTCGATCCGGACCCGGGCCGCCGCGTGCTGGCCGGCTCGTGCGGGCTGGTCGGCGCGGCTCCCGGCGACGCCGCGGACGCCGCCGTTCGCGAGCTGACCGGCGGCCGTGGCGCCGACGTGGTGGTGGAGAGCGCGGGAACGGCCGCCGCGGTGGCGGACGCACTGTCGCTGTGCCGCCGCGGCGGCACCACCGTCCTGCTCGGCGTCACGCCGGAGCCGGCCGCCTTTCCCACGCTGGACGTAGTGCTGGGGGAGAAGCGTGTCGTCGGGTCGGCCTCGCACCGGTGGGACACCGACGTGCGCGGCGCGGTCGCCCTGCTGCACAGCGGGCACGTTCGCGTCGATCAGCTGCCCGTGCAGACCGTCCCGCTGCCGGAAGCCGTACGGCGCGGCCTGGCCGGCCCGCCGCGCGACCTCCTGAAGACCATCGTCGACGTCGCGAGCGTGCGCGGCTGAGAAACGGCGTCCCCGCCCGTGGGTCAGTGCTCGATGCTGGCGTTGAAGTGCGCCAGGCCCTCGGCGAAGGCGGCCAGCTCCCGCGGGGTCCAGTCCTGTAGGACAGCGGCGAGGCCGTCGAGCCGGTACTCGCGCTCCCCGGCGACCCGGCGCACCCCCTCCTCGGTGATGCGGAGCTTGCGTGCCATCCCGCCCTCGGGGTCGGGGATGCGCTCGGCCAGGCCGTCGCGGAGCAGGACGGCGGTCTGCCGGTTGACGGTGGAGGTGTCGAGGCTGAAGGCCTGCGCGAGCTGGCCGATCGACATCGGCCCCTCGGCCTCGAGCCGGCTGAGCAGGATGTAGCTGCTGCCGCGCTCGAGCCGTCGTTCTTTGGGAGGCGCGGCCGCCGCCGCCAGCTCCTTGTAGCGGCCGATGAGCATGAGCTCGCGCTCGATGTGAAGGATCTCCTCGCGCACGAGTACCTCCCGACCGTGTCTCGAATATCCCTCTATATAGCGAACTGTAGGATACACACCATATGCATCGTGCATATCCTCGCGAGATTCGGAGAACTCATGAGTTCGACGCGCGCCGCCCCGCCCAGTGGAGCGATCATCAGTGTCCTGGCGGCGGCGGGCATCACGGTCTCGCTGATGCAGACCCTGATGGTCCCGCTCATCGCCACGCTGCCGACCCTGTTGCACACCACTGCCGCCAACTCGTTCTGGGCCATCACCGCGACCCTGCTGGCCGGCGCGGTGGCCATGCCCGTATCGGGACGGCTCGGCGACCTGTACGGCAAGCGTCGCGTCATGGTGGTCAGCGCGCTCCTGCTGGCCGCGGGCTCCCTGGTGTGCGCGCCCGCCAACTCGCTGGCCCCCATGGTGGCCGGCCGTACGCTGCAGGGGCTCGGCATGGGCGTGATCCCGCTGGGCATCGCCATCATGCGTGACGTGCTGCCGCCGCAGCGGCTCGGCTCGGCCATCGGGCTGATGAGCTCCTCGCTGGGCGTGGGTGGCGCGCTCGGCCTGCCCGCCGCCGCGCTCGTCGCCCAGTACGTCAGCTGGCACGCGCTGTTCTGGGGCGCGGCCGCGCTCGGCCTGCTGATGAGCTTCCTGATCCTGCTGATCGTGCCGGAGTCGCCGGTCAAGTCGCCGGGACGCTTCGACTTCGTCGGGGCGGCGGGACTGGCGGCCGGCCTGGTCCTGCTCCTGCTGCCGATCTCCAAGGGCAGCGACTGGGGCTGGACGAGCGGCACCACGCTCGGCATGTTCGCCGCCTCGGCGGTGATCCTGCTGCTGTGGGGATGGTGGGAGCTGCGCAGGCCCGCGCCGCTGATCGACCTGCGCACCAGCGTGCGCCGCCAGGTACTGATGACCAACCTGGCCTCCATCGTCATCGGCTTCGCCATGTACGCGATGTCGCTGATCACGCCCCAGTTGCTGCAACTGCCCGCGGCCACCGGGTACGGCCTGGGCCGTTCGATGGTCGAGGCCGGCCTGTGGATGGCGCCGGCCGGGCTGATGATGATGGCGATCTCGCCCGTGGCGGCGCGGCTGTCGGGCGCCCGGGGGCCCAAGACGTCCCTGCTGCTCGGCACAGTCATCATCGCCGCCGGCTACCTCCTCGCGCTCGCCCTGATGGGCGAGGCGTGGGGAGTCCTGATCTTCTCCGCCGTGGTCAGCGCCGGGATCGGCTTCGCCTACGCGGCCATGCCGTCCATCATCATGAGCGCCGTGCCGCTCACCGAGACGGCCGCCGCCAACGGCCTCAACAGCCTGATGCGCTCGATCGGCACGTCCTGCGCCAGCGCCGTGCTCGGGGCGGTGCTGGCCAACCTGACGATCAAGTTCGGTCCAGTGACGCTGCCGTCCGAAGCCGGCTTTCGGGCCGGCTTCATCATCGGCGGCGGCGTGGCCCTGGTGGCGGCGCTCATCGTCCTGACCATCCCGGGCCGCCGCGCCGCCG
>NZ_JBFAMX010000982.1:0-2552 GCF_040659615.1 Nonomuraea sp. NPDC049784 | reverse complement strand
TCAAGGTCACTGTCTGAAAGATCCTGTTCTCGCCCTGCTTGAGTCACAGAAGACTACTTCGTCCCCAGGTCTCACGAGAGTCTGACAGAGAGGGGCCCCCGGGTGCGTGCATGAGTAGCCCCTTACTCAGCCGCAGCGATGGGCCGGCCACCGTCTCCAGCGTTGTCGTGGCCAGTCCGCCGAGCAGTTCCGCGGACTTTGCCTGGAAAGCGGCCAGGACCTCGGTGGGCGGTGGGGGGCGTAGGCGGTGCTGCGGCCGATAGCGTTGTCGGCGGCCAACTGTCGGACCCGGGTTCCGTCCAGGAACCAGCGCAGCACCAGGACGGCCTGCTTGAACGAGCTGAGCGCCCGGGTGCCCGCGCGAGTCCCGATGCCGAGCCGGTGATCTGCGAGTTTGACCGCCAGGAACTCGACGGTGGATCGGCTGATCTCAAGGGTGGCGGTGTATGTAACGCTGGTCGGCACGTGAAGCCTCTGGTTCCGAAGTCGATCTGTCGCAAGACCACTTCCTACCAGTGGCTTTACGCTTGTCGATCATTGGGAGCACCCGCCACGCCGCCCCGACGGTCACGCTCCGTCGTGGGGATTACGCGGAAGGCTCAGTCGAGGTTGGGTGTAGTCACACGCTGGGTCCGTTGTTTAGCAACGAGAAGACGCAGAACCCCGGATGAAGGTGGTTCTCCTACAGATCGAGCGTTATTCGGAACGCGTTGGAACTGAACTATAGGTCCTGCCATTCCCGTCAGCACTGTCCGCCGATCTTGAGCAGGCGCTGCATGTCGGTGCGCGATCTTCTTCCCCCACGGTGTGGGTCATGAGGCGTTCGGGTTTGCTGGCCCCTATGTGCGGTCCTGAAGGGGAACTTGTTGGGGCAGCGGGAATAGTCGGCGCCACCTGTCGACTACCGAACGGTCCCCGTCCAATCGGGCCGCGCCGCTGGCGAGCACCTCGTTGAGGGGCTGGTTGGTACGGAGCAGGATGAGCAGCGTGGTCAGGTCGGTATCCAGGGTGACCTGGGGTCGGTCAGGCTCGCCCCGGCTGATGTCGATTCGTCCGTCGGCGATGGCCACCTGAAAGGTGTCCTCGTCAAGGCGAAGGGCGAGGGTCGCGGTGAACCCGGCGGCGGCGCGGGCGTCGAACAGTGCCTCGAGCGAAAGCAGCAGCGAGTCCACCCCGATCGGCGCGTCCAGGCGCATGCCCGGTGAGCGGCCGCCCCACCTGGCCAGGGATACCACGAGTGGTTCCAACTCGGCGCCCCAACGGGTCAGCTCGTACACCCAGGATGCGGCGGGTCGGGCCAGTCGGCGGCGGCGTACGACCCCTGCCGCGGCGAGGTCCCGTAGTCGCTGGGTGAGGATGTCAGTGCTGACCCCGGGTAGCCCGGACAGCAGGTCGGTGAATCGTTTGGGTCCGAGCAGCAACTCGCGAACCACCAGCAGCGCCCATCGCTCCCCGACCAGGTCCAGGGCGTGCGCGATCGCGCACCCATCGTCGTACTTTCTCTTACCCACCACGCAAGGGATGCTAGCAAAGCCCGTGGGAGAAGCCATCTTGAAGCTTGGTTTTTCGAAGTAGATACTGCTATTGTCCAATCGTCCGGCTCCGCTGGACCGAGACAGACGACTCAAGGAGGCAGCTCATGCCCGTGTTCACCATCGATGTCCCGCAGGGCGCGCCACTGGTCGCGAAGCAGCAGATGCTGAAGGAGATCACCGAGGCGCTCGACGAGGCGTACCAGATACCCGACACCCGGGGTTGGCTGCGCGAGTACCCGGTGGAGAACATCTCCCAGGACGGGCGGGTCGGTGCCGAACCGGTGCGGCCGGTCTGTTCGCTGGAGGCGCCGGAACTGTTCAGAATGGACGCCAAGCGCAAGCTGGTGCAAAAGATCGAGTCAGCCATTGCGGGCGCCTACCAGGGCATCGCCAACACCGACGAAGTACTGGTACTGATCAACGAGTACCCGCTGCACAACGTGGGGTGGCGAGCCAGCCTGCAATCAGACAAGCCGGAAATCGTGGCTGCCGTGACCCAGGCCAACGGCTAGCCCGGCGTGCCCAACCAGTCGCCCGCGGAGCCCACACGCCCAGCGGCGGCGGGCTCCGCAGGCGACTCCGGGTCGCCGCCCGGCCGCGTGCTATGCCCCGGGCCGAGAGCCGCCGCACATGACTACGCTCAGCGATCAGCAGCTTGCGCGGAATGGCTCAATACTGTTACGAACCGTCACAGCACGATTACAGTAATTGCTGGGAGTTATGACGACGAGGGGACCAAACCATGCGGCGTCGCACACTACTCGCGGCCGGGCTGAGTATCCCACTGGCGGCGCTCCAACGCGTCGACGACGCTCTGGTCGTACCCCCACCAACGGACTCCGTCGAGCCAGCACAGATCGCTGCCCGGAGACCGGGGTGGGCGCTCGCTTGAAAACCTTGGCGTCGTGGTGGGCGACCACTGAGCCTGAATCCACGGCGTGATTCCTGTTGATCGTTTTCTGGTCCAATTCCTCCACGAGGAACGATTCCCCAGGCAGAGGGGCTGTTTTCGGGTGT
>NZ_JBFAMX010000981.1:0-2563 GCF_040659615.1 Nonomuraea sp. NPDC049784 | reverse complement strand
TCCTCGGCGTCACCGGCACCAGCGGCAAGTCCACCACCACGTTCATGATCGAGGCGGGCCTGCGGGCCGCGGGCCACACGGCGGGCCTGGTGGGCGGCGTCGAGATCCACGCGGGCGACGTGCGCTTCGAGCCCACGCTCACCACGCCGGAGGCGTCGGAGCTGCACGGCCTGTTCGCCCTGATGCGCGAGGAGGGCGTCAGCGCGGCCGTCATGGAGGTCTCCAGCCACGCGCTCGCGCTCGGCAGGGTCGACGGGCTCTTCTACGACGTCGCCCTGTTCACCAACCTCTCCCAGGACCACCTCGACTTCCACAAGGACTTCGAGGACTACTTCGCGACCAAGGTGCGGCTGTTCCAGCCGGAGCTGAGCCGGGTCGGCGTGACCAACATCGACGACCGCTACGGGCGGGAGCTGCTCGACCTGGCCAAGGTGCCGATGACCACGTTCTCGGCGCTGGGCGACCCGGAGGCCCAGTGGCGGGCGCTGGACGCCAGGCTGGGCGCGGACGGCAGCGCGTTCAGGGTGGTCGGCCCCGGCGGGGTCGAGGCCGACGCGCAGATCTCGCTGCCGGGGCCGTTCAACGTCGCCAACGCGCTCGGCGCCATCGTCACCCTGGTCGAGGCCGGAGTGCCGCTGCAGACCGCCGTGCACGGCGTGGGAACGCTCACCGGCGTACCCGGGCGCATGCAGCGGATCACGGCCGCGGACGACGAGTTCCAGGCCGTCGTGGACTACTCACACAAACCCGGCGCCGTGGAGTCGGTGCTGCGCTCGCTGAGGTCCGTCACGGCGGGCACGCTGACGATCGTGCTCGGCTGCGGCGGCGACCGCGACAAGGGCAAACGGCCTATCATGGGCGAACTCGCAGCTCGCCTGGCGGATGTGGCGATTTTCACGAGCGACAATCCGCGCTCGGAGGATCCGCTCGCCATCCTCGCGACGATGATGGAGGGAGCGCTCCGCGTTCCGCAGCACGACCGCGCTCATGTGATCATTGAGCCCGACCGCGCGGCCGCCATCGGCCTGGCGATCGCCCGGGCCGGGCGCGGCGACGTGATCGTCGTGGCCGGCAAGGGTCACGAGCAGGGTCAGTACGTTTCAGGCGAAGTGATCCCCTTCGACGACCGCGAGGTGGTCGCCGAGTCGATTGCCGAACGCAAGGAAAGCACGGAAAGCAGGAAGCACTGATGATCCCGTTGCCTCTGGCCAGGATCGCCGAGATAACCTCGGGCGCCCTGTCGGGCATGGCCGATCCCCGCGCTGTGGTGCGCGGGCCCGTCGTGATCGACTCGCGGGCCGTCGAACCGGGATCGCTGTTCGTCGCCTTCAGGGGCGCGCGGGTCGACGGTCACGACTACGTCGCGCAGGCGATCAGGGCCGGAGCCGTCGCCGTGCTGGCCACCAGGCCGGTCGACGCCCCCGCGGTGATCGTGCCCGACGCCGCCGCCGCGCTGGCGGAGCTGGCCGCCGCCCAGGCGGCCACGCTGCCCAAGGTCACCGTGATCGGCGTGACCGGCTCGGCGGGGAAGACCACGACCAAGGACCTCCTGGCCAAGCTGACCGCCCGGGTCGGGCCCACCATCGCCCCCGTCGGCAGCTTCAACAACGAGCTCGGCCACCCGCTGACCGTGCTGCGGGCCGACCTCGACACCCGCTTCATGGTGCTGGAGCTGGCCGCGCGCAACATCGGCCACATCAAGGAGCTGACCCGCATCGCGCCGCCGCAGATCGGCGTGGTGCTCAACGTCGGCACCGCGCACCTCGGCGTGTTCGGCGGCAAGGAGGCCATCGCCAAGGCCAAGGGCGAGCTCGTGGAGTCGCTGCCGCGCACCGGCGTGGCCGTCCTGAACGCCGACGACCCGATGGTGCGGGCCATGGCCTCACGCACGGAGGCGCGCGTCACGTACTTCGGGCGCGCCGAGTCCGCCTCCATCCGGGCCGAGAACGTCTTGATCGACGCCCGCGGGCGGGCCTCGTTCACGCTGCGCACGCCCTCGGGGTCCGCGCCCGTGTCGCTCAAGCTGTACGGGGAGCACGCGGTCGAGAACGCCCTCGCCGCCGCCGCGGCCGCCTACGAGCTGGGCCTGCCGGTGGCGACCATCGCCGAGGAGCTGTCGGAGGCCACGCCGCGCAGCCGGTGGCGGATGGAGGTCACGGACCGGGCCGACGGGGTGACGGTCGTCAACGACGCGTACAACGCCAATCCCGACTCGATGCGGGCGGCCTTCGAGGCGTTCGCGGTGCTGGGGCGGGGGCGGCGGCGCTTCGCCGTCATCGCGGCGCTGCGGGAGCTGGGCGAGGAAGGGCCCGCGCTCAACGCCGAGCTGGGCCGGCTGGCCGGCGGCTCAGGGCTGGCCGGGCTGATCGTGGCGGGTCCTGACGCGGGGCCCGTGCTGGAGGGCGCACGCGCGGCCGCCGCCGAGGCCCAGGCGGCTGCCCAGGCTTCTCTGGACGCGCAGGCGGCGGCCGACGCCGCTGCCGGCCTCCCACCCGCCTCCGGACCGTACGCGTCCGGACCGCACGCGCCTGCAGGCCCTCCGGGCCCCGCCGGGCCTCCGGTC
>NZ_JBFAMX010000980.1:0-2564 GCF_040659615.1 Nonomuraea sp. NPDC049784 | reverse complement strand
GGCTGGCCGCGGACGCGGCCATGGTGATCATCGTCGAGCCCGGCACCCCTGCGGGCTACGCCACCGTCGCCGAGGCCAGGGAGGTCCTGGCCGCCCGCGGCCTGACCATCGTCGCTCCCTGCCCTCACGACGGCCGCTGCCCGATCGTGCCGGGACGCGACTGGTGCCACTTCTCCGTCAGGCTCCCCAGGGGCTCCCTGCACCGGCGCATCAAGGCGGGCACGCTCAGCTTCGAGGACGAGAAGTTCTCGTACGTGGCCGCCACGACGGCCCCGGCGGAGCGGGCCGCCGCCCGGATCCTGCGCCACCCGGTCAAGCGCAAGGGCGTGGTGTCCCTGCGCCTGTGCGCCGGCGAGGACGGGGTCAGGGACGTGATCGTGTCCAAGCGGCAGGGCGACCTCTACCGCGCCGCCCGGGATGCCGACTGGGGCGACCCCTGGCCGCGTACGGAATGAGACGCCCGTCACATTCGCGTCAGAGTCGTCACACTTGTGGGGGTGCGGCGGCTCTCACCAGGTGACAGCCGCGACCGCCCCGGGAGGAACACCGCGATGCCAGAGGCCACCCAGGTCTTCATCGACCACCGCGAGCTGCTGTTCTCCATCGTCTACAACATGCTGGGCAGCGTGGCCGACACCGAGGACGTGCTGCAGGAGACGTGGCTGGCCTGGGCTCCGCGCAGCGAGTCGGGCGAGGAGATCGCCAACCCGCGCGCCTACCTCGTACGCATCGCGATCAACCGGGCGCTGGCCCGCCAGGAGAGCATCAGCCGCCGCCGCGAGCAGTACGTCGGACCGTGGCTGCCCGAGCCCATCACCACCGACGACCAGGAGGACGCCTCCGACAAGGCGATGCGCGCCGAGTCGGTGTCGATGGCGCTGCTCGTGGTGCTCCAGTCGCTCAACCCGATGGAACGCGTGGTGTTCCTGCTGCACGAGGTCTTCGGCTACGCGCACACCGAGATCGCCGAGATCCTCGACCGCAACCCGGCCTCCGTGCGCCAGCTGGCCCACCGCGCCCGCGAGCACGTCCACGCCCGCCGCCCCCGCTATGAGGTGGACCCGAGGCTGCGGCGCAGGGCGACCGAGAAGTTCCTGGCGGCCGTGTTCGGCGGCGACCTGGAGGGCCTGCTGCGGCTGCTGGCCCCCGACGTGACCCTCTGGTCGGACGGCGGCGGAAAGGCGCCTCAGCCGGGCCTGCGCCCCATCCACGGCCGCGACAAGGTGGCCAGGCTGCTCACCTCGGGCTTCGACCGCGTGCCGGCCGGGCTGGACATCCACTACCGCGAGGTGAACGGCGACCCGTCGGCCGTGCTGTTCGACGGCGACGCGCCGTTCGGCATGATGGTGCTGGACCTCACCCCGGACGGCGAGCAGGTGAGCGGCATCTACACCGTCACCAACCCCGACAAGCTCACCAACCTCGGCCCGGCGCAGCGGGAAGGGGCGGCTTCCGGTCCCTCGGGTGCGCCATCCTTGGAGGATGTGGACGACTGACCTCCTTCATTCCCTCTACGCCAGGCGCCTGCGCCGCCAGGCCACGGCCGGGCCGCTGCCCCGCCACGTCGGCCTGATCATGGACGGCAACCGGCGCTGGGCCAGGCAGCAGGGCCTGCCCAGCCCGAGCATCGGCCACAAGTACGGCGCCGAGCACATCGAGCACGTGCTGTCGTGGTGCGAGGGCCTGGGCATCCAGCACGTGACCGTGTTCCTGTGCTCGACGGAGAACCTCGAGCGCCGCGGCGACGAGGAGGTCGCCTACCTGCTGCGGGTGATCGAGCAGATGGTCACCGACCGGTTCGACCGGCCCGACGCCCGCTGGCGCGTCCACGTCGCGGGCATGCTCGACATGCTGCCCGACACCACCGCCCGCGTGCTCAAGAGCGCCGTCGAGGCGACCCGCACGTGCGCCACCGGCTTCCACCTCACGCTGGCCATCGGGTACGGCGGCCGCCAGGAGGTCATCGACGCCCTGCGCGAGCTGCTGTACGAGCGGGCCGAGGCCGGGCAGTCCATGGTTGAGCTGGCCTCGACCCTGAGCGTGGACGACATCGCGCCCCACCTGTACACGGCCGGGCAGCCCGACCCCGACCTGGTCATCCGCACCAGCGGCGAGCAGCGTCTGTCCAACTTCCTGCTCTGGCAGTCCGCCTACTCCGAGCTGTACTTCTGCGAGGCGTACTGGCCGGCGTTCCGCGAGATCGACTTCCTGCGCGCGCTGCGCAGCTTCGCCGCCCGCCAGCGACGGTTCGGAGGCTGAGGTGCTGGAGCTTTTCGACCGGCAGATGCGGCGGGAGGCCCGCCCCGACGGGCCGGACGCCAGGATCGAGCGGGCCGGGCACGTGGTGCGGCAGGTGGGACCCGAGCATGGCTGGAACGGCGTGCTCTGGTCCGACCTCGACGAGCGGAGCGCGGACGCGGCCATCTCCGAGCAGGTGCGGCACTTCGGGGGTCTGGGGCGGGCGTTCGAGTGGAAGCTGTACGGGCACGACCTGCCCGCCGACCTGGACCGGCGCCTCCTGGCAGCCGGTTTCACCCCCGAACCCACCGAGACGCTCATGGTGG
>NZ_JBFAMX010000979.1:0-2565 GCF_040659615.1 Nonomuraea sp. NPDC049784 | reverse complement strand
GCCGGACCCCGCCCGCGCCCTCCGCCAGCAGCTCCACGGACTCTCCCACGACGCCCGCGTCCATGCCCGGCGCGCCGAGCACCAGCTCGCACGTCACCGGCACGCCTGGCGGTATCCCGGCCAGCAGCCGCCGCAGGTTGACGGTCACGCCGTTCAGCCCGGTCACGGCGGCCAGGAAGTCGATCCGCGTCACGGTGATCGTCAGGCCGCGACAGCGGGCCAGCACGCCGCCGGGGAACGCGGCCGCCCCCACCGCGTCCACCCGCCCGGCCCACGGCCCGCTCGCGGGCGGGGGGCACGCCCCGGTCACCCAGCGCACACGCTTCCCCGGCTGGGTGTCCGGGGCGTCGCACAAGCGCGCCTCCTCAGCGGGCGCGGCATCCGGCCGATGCCACGTGCACGCCCGCTCGATCGGCACGGCGTCGTACCACAGGGGGCGGATGACCCGCTCAGGCGACCAGGCCAGCAGCTCGACCCCGGCCAGCTCGGGCACGCGCCGCAGCGCCGCGCCGTACTCGGCCGCCAGCCGCCCGCACAACGTCACCTGCCCGGCTCCCAGGGCGCCCACCAACGCGAAGGCCGCGGGAAGCTGCCGGCCGTCGTCCACCACGACGTGCGCCCGCCGCCCCCTGGCCGCGGCCATGGCCAGCTCGACCTCGGGACCGAACAGCTCGCACCGCCCGGCAGCCCCGAGCACGTCCCTGCTGCTCTGTGTGCTCCCCTCGGCCAGCTCCAGATCGTCGATGCTGAGCCGGACAGCGGGGTCCGCGGCCAGCCGCAGCGCCGTGCCCACCGCTCTGAGGTGGGCGTCGTCGAACGCCTTGCGCTCCAGGACGGCCGCCGCCGCCCGATCGAGCAACGCGGCGAGCGGCCCGCCGTCGAGCCGCTCCGCGGCGGCTTTGAGACGGGACGGGTCTGCGAGGCGCTCGACGATCCGTTCGTTGAGGTCGAGCACCTTGGCCCCGGCGGGCGGCACGACTTCGGTGGTGAAGTCGGTGAGGGGCGGAACAATGATCAGGTCCATCAGCGGCACTCCCCCGGCCACGAATATGGATACGGACACGGGCGCGCCGCCCGCGTGCGCGGGGGCGGCGTCCGGAGGAGCCCGGCGCCTCGGTGCGACCGCGCGCGGAGGGCCCCGCCGCCCACCACGCGACTGCGTTCCGAGGCGCCGGACGCCTCCACACGGCCCCGCACCGGAACGCGCGTCGCGCCGGCCACGCCACGCACGCCCTCGGCGGCACCGCACTCCGGAACTCCCGGAGCCTCGGCGAGCAGGTCGAGCACCCGCTCCAGGCGCGCGACCTCCACGGCCGCGGCCGGCGGCGGAGTCCAGTCGTGCTCGCTCACACGGCCACCCTTTCTCGGCGCGGAAGTGGAATTGGCGCACAGCCCGTTTAGCTTTAAATGCTTACAAGATCATTTTTGCTTGTCAATAAGATTGAGGACAAGAAATAAAAAGAATGCCACGCTGAGGTCATCAACCAATACCAGCAAATCCAGCCATAAGGGACAGGGATCATTACTGTCCGTATTCATCCGCCTATCGTCCCAGTACAGAGGCCATGCGGCCGCCCCCCGAAATCGCGGTAGAGCAAATCCAGTCTCCCGTTTCGCGATTCCTCACGGCCGTTCCGGAAAGCGAGCCGTTACGCTTTTCCCCCGAGAGGGGATGGAGGACTCGTGACGGAAGGCGGGAGACGCGAAGGGCCCTATCTCTCGACGCTCGTTTTCGTCTCCGGGCTCGTCCTCATCACCGCGACGGTGGCCGCGCTGGACGTCCTCACGGGCACGGCGGTGCGGCTGTTCCCGCTGCTGATCTTCCTGCCCGCGATCGTCGCCGGGCTGGGCACGGTGCGGCAGACGATCTTCGCGTCGGTGTGGGTGGTCCTGGCGGCGGTCGGGGTCAGCACCTACCTGGGCGCCGAGCTGGACGACAAGCTGCTGGCGGTCGGGTTCACCGCCGCGTTCGGGGGACTGGCCGTGCTCGGCTGCCGCTACCGCGTGCGGCGCGAGGAGGAGGTGAGCCGGCTGCGTTCGGCGGCGTCCGCCCTGGCGCGGCTGATCGTGCGCCCGCTGCCGCTGCGCACCGCCGACGTGGTCGTCGACGGCCTCTACCAGCCGGCGGAGGAAGAGCCGATGGTGGGCGGCGACATGTACGAGGTGGCCGTCTCCCGGCGCGGCGCCCGGGTGCTCATCGCCGATGTGCAGGGCAAGGGCCTGCCCGCGATCGGGACCGCGCTGGCGGTGCTGGGGTCGTTCAGAGAGGCGGCCTACCGCGAGGACACCCTGAACGGCGTCGTCGACGCGCTGGAGAACGCCGTCGTCAGGCAGAACACGTTCGCCGCCACCACCGGGGAGCAGGAACGCCTGGTCACCGCCCTCGTGCTCGACATCTGCACAGGGCTGGACGTCGAAGCGGTCAACTGCGGGCACATCGCCCCGTACATGATCCACGCCGGCGTCGCGCGGCAGGTGAACCTCGGGGAGCCGTCCGTGCCACTCGGCGTGGCGGCGCTGACCACGGAGCCGCGGACGAGCGCGCGGTTCGCGTTCCCGCCGGGC
>NZ_JBFAMX010000978.1:0-2598 GCF_040659615.1 Nonomuraea sp. NPDC049784 | reverse complement strand
CAGCTCGTCACCCTCGTAAGGCCCGTGCAGCTCCACCGCCCGCCGCAGGTCCGGCCCGTCCACGTATTCGCTCACCACGTACGGCACGCCCTCGTCCGCTCCGACGGCGACCACCTCGGCCAGATGGGGACAGGTCACCCGCTCGAACCGGCGCCCGACCTCACCCCGCGGCACCGTGACCGCGAAGCGGCGCCCCTCGTCGTCGTACGCGTCGTAGACCACGCCGCGACCGCCCGCGCCGAGCCTGGCCGCCAGCCAGAAGCCGCCGAGCCTCTCGGGGTCACCGGGCACCAAGCGCATCGTCACTGATGCTTAGATGCACGAGACCGCAGATTGGTTGTCCCCAACACAACGTCATCCACAGAACGTCACAGGTCCCCCGCGCGCCTCGGGGGACCTATGCGTCATGATCATTATGCCAGGCTTCTGGATCTTGCCGGCCACTCGTGGCGAAGCACCGACATGAGCACCGCGTCGTGCCACTCGCCGTCCCACAGCAGGGCGTCGCGCTCCACGCCCTCCTCCACGAATCCGACCTTCTTGTACACGTGGCGCGCCCGCTCGTTGAAGGCGTAGACGCCGAGCCTGATCCGGTGCAGTGGCGTCGTGGCGAAGGCGTGGTCGAGGACCAGCCTGATGGCCTCGGTGCCGTAGCCCTTGCCGAAGACCCGGTCGCCGATGAGCGCTATGCGCAGGTTGCAGGAGAGGTTGTACCGGTCGAGCTCGTTGAGCACGACCTCGCCGACGTACCCCCCGTCCGCGATGATGGCCAGGTCGAGCCGCTCGGCGTGGTCCTTCCTGGTGGCGTACCACTGGCGGGCGCTTTCGAGGTCGATCTCGCCGTGGGAGCCCGTCAGCCGGCCCACCTCGGGGTCGGAGATCAGCTCGAAGAGCCCGTCGACGTGCTCGGGACCGACCGGGCGCAGCGTCACGTGCTCACCCGTCAAGGTGGGTTTCTCGGCGAACATCCCGTTTGGCATCCCCATTGGGTATCAGTGCCGGTCGTCGCCGGGCAAACCCATTTCCCGCAGTGTCGCGTCCCGCACCTGCTCGGGGAGCATGGTGCCGACGTCGCATCTCAGGTTCGCGACCTCGCGGAAGTACGGCTCACGGCGGGCCCGCATGGCGGCCGGGTCGAAGTCGGGGCGGTGGTCGCTCGACTTCATCCGCTGGGCCAGCACCTCGTCGGGGGCGTCCACCCAGAGCACGAACGCCTTGCCCAGCGCCTCGCGCACCCGGGGGTCCTCGACCGTGCTGGCGGCCGCCGCGATGACCTCGGGCTCCCCGGCCAGTTCGTGCAGCACGTGGTCGGCCTCGTACCGGTGCAGCGTGTCCGCGCCGTCGCGAGCGGCGATCTGTGCGGCCGAGCCGCCGTACCGCTTCTTGAGGAACGGATCGCTGTCACTGAACGGCAGCCCCAGCGCCTCCGCGATCAACCGGCCCGCCCTCGACTTGCCTGAGCCCATCAGCCCGACCACCACGACTGGTTTGTTTCTCGACATGTGGATAGAGGTTCCTTCGTGTCAAGGAGGTAAATCTGATGACCATCGCCGGAAGCATCATCCTCATCATGCTCGGCGCGATCCTCACCTGGGCCGTCGAGTTCGACCTCGCCGGTCTCGACATCAACGTAGTGGGGGTCATCCTCATGCTCGGCGGCCTCGTCGGACTCCTGTTCGGCATATACAGGATCAGCGTCACCCGTAGGGCGGTCGGCCCGATCGACGAGCCGGTGCACCGTCACGACGTCTACGAGGAGCCTGAAGCCCGCAGGACCACCGTGTATGAGGAACGTCGCCACTACGACGAACCACCGCTGTAGGAGGTGAATCGGTATGCCAGTCGTCGAAGAGCTGCCGTCGACCATCAAGCGTTCGCCGAAGAAGGCGCAGAACACGTGGATCAAGGCGCACGACAACGCCGTGAAGGAGTACGGCGAGGGCCGGCGCGCCCACATGACCGCGTTCGCCGCGCTGAAGCATTCGTTCGAGAAGGTCGGCGACCACTGGGAGCCGAAGGAGAAGAAGGGGCCTTCTGACAAGGGCGCGATGGACCGGTCCGGCCGGACGGCCGAGGGCGTCGACGCCAACGCCAGCAAGGAGCACCTGCAGAAGGTGGCCGCGCAGCTCGATGTGCACGGCCGGTCGAAGATGACCAAGCAGGAGCTGGTGAATGCCATCAAGAAGGCCAATCGGAAGGCCACGGCGAAGGCCCGCTGATCGCGGGCCGTACACTCCGAGGGCCGGTGGCGCATAAGCCGTCGGCCCTCATTCATGTCCGTATCCGTCACAACAGCCGCTTGACCGCCTCCACGATCGCGTGGCGGTCGATGCGGGCGAGGGCGAGTTGCTCCTCGGGCGTCGCGGACCCGGGCAGGCCCGTCACGGCCAGCTTCACCACCCGCGGCCCCAGCTCGCTGACCGCGTCCATCACCGCGTCGCCGAGCCCGCCCTCCAGCCGGTGATCCTCCACCGTGATCAGGTTGCCCGTGGTGGTGGCCGCCTCGACCAGCGCCGACGTGTCGACGGGCTTGACCGAGTACAGGTCGATCACCCCCACAGGGATGCCGGCGTCGCGCAGCTCGTCGGCCGCCGCCAG